>NZ_JBGUES010000031.1:0-19159 GCF_041821165.1 Poseidonibacter sp.
GATAGCTGGTTTAACAAATTATTTTTTTGCTCATTATTTTTTACATCTTCTAACTTTAAAAGAAGTCTTTTTATTTCTTTTCTTTTACTTTCAGTTGTCAATCCACCTAAAGAACTGTATGAGCTAGAAGAAATTTCTTTTATTTCTAATTTATTTTCTTTATCTATTTGCTCAATTTCAAAAATTGCATTTTTAAATTCTAATAAATCAGGAATTACTTCTATGGCAGTTTTAAAAAAAGTTTCTTTACTAAAAGAATTTACAAAACAAATAAGATTTATATTTTTTGAGGCTATTTTATCTCTTCGTTGATTGAAGCCATTATATAAATCAGCATTTTCCAAAATATCAAAAAAATCATCTATAAATATAAAACTCTTATCATTTTCATAAAGTTTATTTGAAATATTTTGATAGGTGTTATTTTCTAATTCTAGTGTAATAGAGTTTGAGTGAGCGAAGTTTTCTAAAATATAATTCTTAATATTTTCTCTTAAATTTATGTCAGGATAAAAGATAAAAATAAATCTAAATTTATTCGTATCTAAAACCTTTTTTAGTTTTTTTTGTAACTGTTCAAAATTTAATTCTTTAGCCAAATTTAATCCTTTAATAAATCAATAAAATTCTCATTATCTAGTAAAATTGGATTTATTTGTTTTTCTAAACCATCATCATATTCTAAAACAATTTTTTTTACCATTAACGTTGCAATTTCAGGACTAAAAAGTACTCTATCTTTTTTATATATCTTTTTTAAAACTAAAATCTCATCTTCATTTAAATATTTTTTCATTTCGTCACTAATTGATATTTGAGTGTCTTTTATACTTTGTAGGTCCAAAATTTCTTCATTTGCTTCAATATATGCATTACTAATTATTTTTAATGTTTCACGAGGAGAACCTGCCCCATACTCAATAATCTTTTCAACAACTTCATCATTATCAAACAATCTTTTATCTATTCTTTTATAAATAAATTCTTTAAATCTATTTTTGGATTCTTCATCTAAAGTTATAAGAGGAAAAGATATATGCTGTGCAAACTCTTTTAACTTTCCTACTTCAGAAAAAAGTTCAATTGGTAGAGTAATAATCATATTTGCTTTGATTTCAACAAATTTATTTGAATTAAGAATTAATATTTTTTTCCTATCTTCGTAACTTCCAATTTTTTCAAATCCATCAATTATAAAAAGCATATCTTTTGAAATGCTGTTTTTTTCTAAATAATCTTTTATATCAAAAATAAATTCATTAAATTTCTTACTAAAGTCTGAAAATTTATTTATAAATACTGTTCTAATAGTTTCTTTTGTACTATTAGAGCCTGATAATTTACCTTTTGTTTTTGTTACAAGAGAGAATAAAGAAAATAAATTAATTCCTGCTTTTCCTTCAACTTCAATAGATGCTGATTCATCAGTAGCACTATTGATTTCTATTATTCTTTGGTTATACCATTCATAAAAAGGTTCTATATTTGCTTTTGGAATATCAATATTTTTATCTTTTAAAGTTTGAATTAATTTCTCTAAAATTAAAATTACAATATCAACAAAATCAATATTATTAACATCAAGTTCTTCATCACTTAGATCACAAAAAATAGTAAAATAACATGTAGTTTCATCTATTTCATTTTTTAGTTTTAAAAGTTCTGTTGTTTTTCCTGTTCCTCTATGACCACTTAAAAAAAGTTTTATTGGTTGAGAAATTTTATTACATTTTTTTGTAGTTGGATTAATATTTAAATGCTTATAAATCTTTTTTTCATTAAAACCTTTTCTAAATCCAGAAAAGTCAGTATAAAAATCATTCTTTTCATCAATAGGATTATTAAATGCCACTGCATCTTGAATGTCATAAAAATCAGTTGCTTTATTCATTATTAACCTCATAAGTATTTTTTGTATTATATCTTAGAAAAGCTATATTACTATTAATTAATAATACAGAGATATT
The DNA here is from genome assembly GCF_041821165.1 of Poseidonibacter sp. Taxonomy (NCBI): domain Bacteria; kingdom Pseudomonadati; phylum Campylobacterota; class Epsilonproteobacteria; order Campylobacterales; family Arcobacteraceae; genus Poseidonibacter; species Poseidonibacter sp. The sequence continues at coordinate 1,968 of NZ_JBGUES010000031.1, forward strand.
ATAAGTAATTATAAATAAAATGAAAATCATTTTTTTAGATTTGCAATCCCTACTATTTTACTATCCTTTTACAATTTACAAGCCCCATATTCACGACTTTTTTACTCTCAGAATAACTTTGCTATAATTCCATAAAAAATTAGGATTATCATGTATAAACATATAGAAACATCACTATCACACATTGCAAAATTTGCTCCTTTTGCTGAACAAACGGGTGCATCTCATTTCCCTATTTATAATACGGGAACATTTGATTTGAAAAAACAAGATGGAGATAAAATCTACGATTATACAAGAAGTGATAACCCAACAAGAGAGATGTTAGAAAACTTATTTACTAAAGTTGAAGGGGGAGCTGGATGTGTATGTACTCATACTGGTATTGCTTCTGTTTCTTTACTTTTTGAAACGACTTTAAAAGCTAATTCTCATATCTTAGTTGAAGCTGATTGTTATGGTGGGACGTTTAGATTACTAAAAATATTCAAAGAAAAATACAATGTTACTGTTCACTTTGCAGACTTCTTAGAATTTGATACTATGGAAGAAATCCTAAAAAACAATCCTATTGATTTAGTATTATGTGAAAGCCCTACTAATCCAGGTCTTAAAATTATTGACTTAAAAAAAGTAGCCTCTTTAGCACATGATAACGGCGCTTTATTTGCAGTTGATAATTCACTTGCTACTTTCATTTCACAACGTCCACTTGAACTAGGTGCTGATTTCTCACTATTTTCAACTACTAAATATATCTCAGGTCATGGTGCAGTTGTAGCTGGTGCAATTGTTGCTAAAACAAAAGAGTTAAGCGATCAAGTTCACTACTATGCAAATGCAAGTGGAAGATCTCAAAATCCAATGGATGTGTATTTAATCACTCTTGGTATTCCTACGTTAAAGGTGAGAATGATTGAACATGAAAAAAACTCGATTATTATTGCTAAGTATTTAGAAAAACAAGACTATATAGTAAAAGTTACACATCCGAGTTTAGAATCTCATCCTCAACATGAGCTTGCACGTGAGCAAATGGATTATATTCCAGGACTATTTTGTGTAGATTTCAATAGTGTTGAATTAGCTGAAAAGTTTATTGAAAATACTAAAATATTTGGTGAAAAATGTTCATTTGGAAGTCCTGATTCAAGAGTAGAAATTCCTGCTAAGATTTCTCATGCCTCATTCTCAAAAGAAGAATTAGCAGCTATTGGAATAGCTGATAGTACGGTTAGATTTTCTATTGGTTTAGAAAATGTAGAAGATTTAATCGAAGATATTGAACAAGCTGTAAAAAAGTAGACAAATAATAAATGAACAAAACTATTTTTACACATATTCCTTGTGGAGAAACTTTACCACAAAACAATATTCATGCAGTGTCGGTTTCAATGCCACACTTGCAAAATGTAATTGATTATGAAGAACAAACACCTGAGATTTTAGAAAAAATCACAAGTGCTTATCCTAGGTTTGTACTTCATCCTTATTTAAAAAAATTAGCTCTTTATATAAAAGACAAGTATTCTATTTGTGATGATTATGAAGTTGTACTTTTGAGTTCTCAAAAAGCAGTTGAGTTGATTAGTGATAAGTATTTTATTCACAATAAAGTTGAAGTAAATGAAACTTTTGGAGTTATATTAGTTCAAAAAGGAACTTCTCAGCTTCAAAAAGTATTGATGTATATTCAACATGTTGGGTGTAATTTATCTTCAAGATTTGCAGAGCAATATCTTTTTGATTTAGGACTATTAGACTGCTTACATAAAGAAGAAGTTGAAGATAAAGACAAAGCTAAAGATATCATAATAGATACTCTAGCAAATGCTTATAATCAACCAAAAGAAAATGTTTGTTTAGCACCATCAGGAATGAATGCAATATATTCAATTGTACGAGGACTTAATTCAATCCAAAGTCATAATGGAAGAACTATATTAGTTCAGTTTGGTTGGTTATATCTTGATACTATGAATATTGTAAATCATCACTATACACAATCAAAAGTATTTCCTGATATCTTAAATCTTGATTTATTAGAAGATTATCTAAAAATTGATGGAAATAAAGTAAGTGCAATTATTACAGAAGTTCCTACAAATCCTCTACTTAAAACAGTAGATATAAAAAGATTAAGAGCATTATGTGATGAGTATAATATTCCATTAGTAATAGATACTACTTTTGCAACACCTTTTAACTTAAATTTAGAAGATTATGCAGATATATTTGTAGAGTCACTTACAAAGTTTGCCTGTGGAAATGCAGATGTTTTAATGGGTGCAATTATTTTAAATAAAAAGCACAATCTTTCACATATGAGTGTAGAGTTTTTCAAACACTGTGACCCTGTATATATAAAAGATATGCAAAGATTAGCATATGAAATAAAGGGTTATAAAACAAGAGTAAAAAAGATTTCATCTAATACTAAAAAATTGGTTGAATACTTCAAAACTTGCCCATATATAAAACATATTTATTATTGTTTAAATGATGAAAATAAAGATAATTATTCTCAAACAATGAGAGATGATAATAGTTTGACGGGGATTATTTCTGTTACTTTCAACAAAGATTTTAAAGAAGTATATGACAATCTAAATTTTGCAAAAGGGCCTAGCTTAGGAACTGAATTTACACTTCTTATGCCTTATACTTATTTAGCGCATTGGGATTTAGTTATAAGTGAAGTTGGTAATAAATTTTTAGAAAAAATAGGACTTCCTATTGATTTACTTAGAATCTCAGTTGGTACAGAAGATATTGAAGATATTATCAAAGAGTTTAAAAGACTAGAGAAGTAATTCTCTAATCTTAAATATTTAGTTTTTTAAAGTTTTAAAACACCTTTAACACGAGCAACTGTATCAGCTGTTGATAAAGAAAGTCTAACAATACTATCAGCATTTGCTTTTAAATTATGAACAATACTAGCTTCAAGTGAAACAATATCACCTTTTATAAGAGTATAAACCTTTTGCCCTACTCCAAAGTCTATTTCACCTTCAAAGATTTCAACTGTTATTGGAAAAGATGTTTTATGGTCTTTCATAATTTGATCTTTTTTAAAAACTATTCTTATTTCTTTTGAACTATCACTTTCAAACATTGGAGTAATTTTTACTTTTGACTCACCATATTCTAAATTATCATATATATTAAATTTATTCATTTTAAAATCCTTTAGTAGTTAAAAAAGAGAGTATATCTTCTTTTCTGATAAGTATTATTGATTTTAATCAATTAAATATTTATATAAAGATTTTAACTAATAAATTTTAAGTGGCTATATATGGGCTATAATTAAGTAGTATACTTTCAATACAAAATATCTATTTCCTAAATTTTATGATATTTGTAAGCTTTTGATTTTTGTAGTGTGTTTAGTTTTGAGCGATTCTAAGCAGGTTATTTTTGGAAAATCTTAATAATAAATAGAACATATCCTCCTTAATGTTCTATTTATTTTCTTATTTATTTATTTTCAAAATATATTTATAAATATTATCTATATCTTTTGCCGTATTACCAATTGCATAAGGTCTCATCTCTTGAGCATTTCCTAAATTATAAGAACCAATTTTATAACCTTTTATTGCATCTTGAAAATCTTCTAAACTAATAGAATTTAATGGCTTTAAATTATAAAGTTCTTTTTCTGCTTTTATACCATGACAAGAAGAACATTTATTTTTATAAATTTTTTCACCTTTTGCATACTCTTGCAACTTAATTTCTTTTTTATTTAATTCGATTTCTTTTTGTTTTTTATCTTCAATCTCTGTAAGTATTTCTGATTTTAAAGACTCTTTTGTATTTTGTTTTAAAACTGTATTTTGTTTTTCAAAAACATAAAGATAATCATCTTTTTTTATTTTAACGTTTTGAATTTTCCAACCATCTTTTAACATATCTTTTTGACTTTTTACACCTTCACATAAACCACCATTTAATTTCACATTTTCTATTGTTGATATATCTTCGTGATTTTTCTTAAAACACATAGTTATATCTGAAAATGCAAATGTTGAAAAAGTAGTTAAAATTACAATTTTTGTAAAAACTTTCATTTTTTATTCTCCCTAAAAATATTTATAGAAGGATAATATCATAAAATTTTTAAATTTATATTTCAAAAAAGTAATTTTTTTAACATTCTTGTTTTAAAGGGTTTTTTTATCAAAAAAATAGTAATTTCTTGTCTTTTATAGCTTGAATATAGCCTTAATATAGCTTGAGTATAGCCCTTTATTATAGGCTTTATAGCCTCAATATAGCACTAAGAATACTTTAAAAATAAGTATGTAAAATTTTTTTCATGTTTCATTAATGATGGTTATATTTTATAATAAAATAACCTACATTAATTAAAAATATAATTTATATATCAAGGATAGTAAAATGAGAAAATTTGTAAAGATGAGTTTAGCTGCTGCTGTTACACTTGCTGGTTTAAATTCTAGTGTAAGTGCTAATACTTTAACAGAAGTTGCTGATAATTTTGATGTATTTGGTTACGTTCAAGTAAGATATGACAATAGTAACAGTCAAGATAAAACAAGTAATGATTCTTTTACACATAAAGAAGTGCTTGGAGCAACTGGTAAATTAACTGATAACTTAAGTTATATGTTTGCAGGAGCAAATCTTGAAATAGATGATAAAAATGCAGAAAAAGGAATTGGATACTCAAGTTTATTAATGGTTTATAATTACTTTACATATACAGGAATTGAAAATACTTCTATCTCAGCAGGTAGACAAGGTTTAGATACACCATTAACAGTTGTATATGACCCAGCTACTGCAACATCTGAAGCAAATGGAGTTAGTTTAACTAGTAAACTTGGAGATGTAAGTATTAATGCTGCTTATTTCGTAAATACGAATTTTGATTTAGGTGATAGAAATGACACTACAACTGATACTACAAAATTTCCAGGAACAGCAATTACAGGTGCTGAATCTTATGGTCATATAGGTCTTACAGCAAAAGCTGGACCTGCAACAGTTGATGCATGGTATGCTACTATGTCAGATAAATATGATACTTATACAGTAGGAGCAAAAGCTAATATTAAAGCTGGTGATGCAATGATTAAACCATATTTAAGATATTCTGCTGCTGATATTGATGGAGTTAATGAAGATAACAGCTTGTGGAAAGTTGGAGTTTCTGCAAAAGCTGGTATTGTTGGTGCTAATATAGATTATGGTCAAACTGATAAAGATGGTGGTTGGGTTACATTTGATAACGATGCAGCAGCAAACTTACAAGGTTGGAAACTTAGTTTATTAGGTAATGCTGATGCAAAACTTATGAAAGCTGGATTAAATGTTGATGTATTACCAAATGTAAATCTTTCTGCTAATTATGTTGATTTAGAGATTGCTAATTCAGATGCAAATGAAGTATATGCAACTGCAACATATAAAATCACAAAAAGTATCACAGCTTATGCTAGATTTGGACAAGTTGATGATGATGCAAAAACAGATAAAGAAGAATTCTCAAGAGTTAATCTTCTTTGGTTATTCTAATCTAAATTTATTAAAAAGGTTCAAATATATTTTGAACCTTTTAATAGATTTTACTTACAAAATATCTGCATTTAGTAAAAGAAACAATCCCAATATAAACATAAAAATAGGTGCTAATATTTCTAAAAAATTTGTAAATTTTATAGATTTATTTGAAACTTTATTTAAAGAAACACCTAAAAAAGAAGAAAGAAAAATTACCAATCCCATTCCTAAACTAATTGCAATACTTGCTAAAAAAACAGAAAAATATGTTTTTAAGATAAAAGCATAAACAAATAAAACTACAGTTCCCGGACAAGGAATAAGACCTGCTGTTAAAACAAAATATAAATCTTGTTTTTTTCTATTTTTATCAAAATGTATTTCATTTTTACTTGTTCTTATAAAACTTATATCTTTTTTTTCAGTTGAGAACATTGGTTTATTTTGTTCTAGCATAGAACAAGCACTACAAACACAAGATTTTTTCTTTAATTTTCTATATAAAATATATAAGGATAAAAGCATAATTAACACGGCACTTACACTTGTAATATATGAAATCCAATCATCTAAAAAACTACTAAATACACTTTGAAGTATAAAAATAGAAATTATTACTAAAATTAATGCACCTAATATATGGATAAATGCAGTCAAAAAAGAAATTACAAAAGCTTGGGTATATGAACTTTTTTGTGCAGAAAAATATGAAAATGCTAAAGCTTTTCCATGACCTGGTCCTAAAGCATGAATAATTCCATAAATAAATGAAGCTAAAAGCAAAAATAAAAGAGCAAGTTTATCTTCTCCTTTTTCAATATCTAATAAATATTGTTTAATTTTTTTTACAAATTTTTCTAATAGACCAAGTTCTTTTTCTACTAAAAAAGTATCTTCATTTTCTATTTTTGTTTCAATTGTTTCTTTAATTATCTCATTTTCAATTATTCTATTTTTTTCATTAATATTAGTATTTTTTAAACTTGGTGCATCTATTGTAAAAGTTACATTATGTGTTTGAACTTCTTTTTTTATCTTATAAGGAATAGATAAAAGCTGTTTCTTTTCATCAAAAATCATTATAAAATATGATTCTTCATCATAAATTTTGATAAATAATCTATTTTTATCAAAAATTTCATAATTTAAATCCAAGGTATATTCAAAATAAAGACTTGAATTTTTATATGCCAATTTATAATTTTTTACATTTATTTGATTTGAATTAGCATTTATTTGTTTATCATAAGATATAAATGTTAGATAATTTCTAGGCTCAATATAAACTAAAAGTGAATCCTCAATAGGTTCTAACTCTTCTTTACTAAATATTCCATCAAAATTTCTATCATATAATTCTAATAATTCAAGAGTAAAACTTTTTGAAAAAGTCCATTTAATTTTTGCTGTTTTAATATTTTTTTTGTCTGCTTTTATATTAATTGAAATATCCATTTTTGGAGAAGAAACAGTACAAATAGTGCATCCAAAAAGGATGCCCTGAAATAAAATTATAAAAACTAAAAAACGTATCATCTATATATATTAGCTATTTCTTCTGCTGTTTTAATTAGATTTTCATCCCAATTAATAGCTAAATGATCCATCGTAACAACTTTTCCTTTTATACTTTTTGCAATAACTCTTGCACTTTTTTGTGAAAATTGAGGTGCTACAAATACAATCTTTATATTATGTTCTTTTGCATCTTTTATTAATTCAACCAATTCACTAGGTTTTGGTTCTTTCCCTTGAGTTTCAATAGCAACTTGTTCTAAATGATATCTTTTTGAAAAATATCCCCATGATGGATGAAATACCATAAATGCCTTATGTTCAACTGGTTTTAAAATTTCTTCTAATTTTTTATTTAGAACATCTAACTCTTGGATAAAATTTTTATAATTTGATTTATAAAAATCACTATTTTTAGAATCAATTTTTATTAATGCATCTAAAATATTTTTAGCTTGTATTTTTACTAAAATAGGATCAGTCCAAATATGTGGATCTAAACCTTCATGTTCATGATGTGTTTCTTCTTTTTTATGATTTTGTGTCTTCTCTTCTTCATGATGTGAATGTTCTTTCATTTCTAATTTATCAATATTTTCTGCTGTATCAACAATTAGCATATTTTTATTAGAGTTTCTAAATTTTTCTAACCAAACATCTTCAAATGGAACATCGATTGCAAAATATATTTTTGAATTTGCTAATTTTTTCATTTGTGAAGTTTTTGGCTCATAAGTTGTTGGAGAAAAACCTGCTTTAACCATTACATTTATATTTAATTTATCACCTGCAATTTTTTCTACGAAATACTTTTGAGGTAAAATACTTACTGTTACTTCTTGTTTTGAAGCAAAAGATAAACTTGCTATTACAAGAACTGCTAATATTATTTTTTTCATATATCTTCCTATATTTATTTTATGCAACTTAGTTGCGATTTTTGAATTTTAATCAATTATTTCTTTAATGCAACTTAGTCGTAAAAATTAAGTTTAAAGATAAATAGATATAATTATAAAATGAACATAGAAACAATAACACAAGAAAAAAACATTAAGTTAACAAATGCAAGAAAAGCAATCCTAGAAACCTTAGTAAATTCTGACAAACCTTTATGTTATGAAGATATAAAAGATAAGTTAGCTATGGATAAAGCAACTTTTTATAGAAATATAATAAAGTTTGAAGAAGAGAACATTGTTAGTTCTTTTGAGTCTAATGATAAAAAAAGATACTTTGAAGTTCAAAAAACAAAACATTCACATTTTATTTGTACGACTTGTTCGAAAATTGAATGTATTCACTCTAAACCTGACTTAAAACTTGATGGTTATCAAGTTGATAATATTATTATAAAGGGTATTTGCCCAAACTGTTTAAAAGAAGGATGAACTAAATGATTAAAAAACTAGTCGCACTAGAACAATTTATAAATAAAGAAGCCCTAAGTGGTATTTTACTTTTTGTTGCAACTGTTGCTGCTGTAATTGTTGCAAATTCAAGTTATGGACAAGCCTATTATGATTTATGGCATATGCCTTTAGGTATGAATTTAGGTGAGTTAAAAATATCTATGACTTTAACATATTGGATTGATGATGCACTTATGGCATTGTTTTTCTTAATGGTAGGATTAGAAATAAAAAGAGAAATGCTTGTTGGCGAATTATCATCTGTAAGTAAAGCATCATTCCCTATTATTGCAGCAATTGGAGGAATGGCAATTCCTGCATTAGTTTATGTTGCTTTTAATCCTGATAATCCATTAGGTTTTGGTATTCCAATGGCAACTGATATTGCTTTTGCACTTGGTATTTTAATGCTTCTTGGAACAAGAGTAAACCCAGCACTTAAACTATTTTTAGTAGCACTTGCAGTTGTTGATGATTTAGGTGCTGTTTTAGTAGTTGCAACTGTATATACAAGTGATATACAATCAGAATATTTCTTACATGCAGGTATTGTTTATGCTTTAATTTGGGCTTTAAACTTTAAGGGTGTAACAAAACTTTTACCATATCTAATTTTAGGTATTGCTTTATGGTTCTACATTCATGCCATTGGTATTCATGCAACAATTGCTGGTGTTTTATTAGCTTTTGCTATTCCTATTAAATCAAAAATAGATGAGCGTAACTTTATTAAAGAATCAAAAAGAGATATTGAAGATTTCGAAAAAAACATGGATACGCTACCTATTTTAAATCATCATCAAATTGATTCATTAGAAAGTATTGGATACAACTATGATAAAGTTCAAAACCCTTTAGTTAGATTAGAACATAACCTACATGGTTTATCAGCATTTTTTATTATGCCTTTATTTGCATTTTCAAATGCAGGTGTTTTAATTGACTTCTCAACAGTAAATGCAAACCTTATGATTGTTTTAGGTGTTGTATTTGGTCTTGTAATTGGTAAACCAATTGGGATATTTGGATTTACATATCTTGCAACAAAACTAAATATTGTGAAAAAACCAGACAATATTTCATGGTCTGAAGTTATAGCAGTTGGATTCTTAGGTGGTATTGGATTTACAATGTCAATCTTTATTACTCACTTAGCATTCTTAGATGAAGCTATTATTGCAGCGGTTAAATTAGGTGTATTTGGAGCATCGTTTATTGCAGCGGTAATTGGAGTTCTTCTAATCTTAAGAGTTAAAAAAGCATAATACTTTAAAACCTTACAAACTATTCTATATAAAAAGAATATCAAGATTTACTCATTTTTTTGAGTAAATCTTAGCTTTTACAAATTTTCAAAACTATTTTATTTTATACAAAAGACAAGAGATGACACAAACAAATAAGAATATATTTTTTGCATTAATGTTTCTAGCAATGGCTGGATGGGGTGCTTCATGGGTAAATGCAAAGGTATTAAGTGCATATATGAATGAATATGAACTAATATTTTTTAGAAATATCTTCACTCTAATTACACTTGCACCCGTACTTATGTTTACACGTAAATATTTTTATATAAACTTTAGAAGTATTATTTTAGCAATTATTACAGCTGTTATTATGATTGTATATTTAAAATGCTATTTTTTAGGTACTAAATACGGTACCGCTTCACTAGGTGGGGCATTAGTAACAACACTAATTCCTATAAATACTTTTTTACTTATGGCTTTATTTTTTGGGAAAAAAATACAAAGAAAAGATATCTTTGCACTTTGTATTGGTGCTATTGGTGTTTTAACTATGTTAAATGTATGGTCTTTTTCAGCAGAACAAATACTTGCAAAACAAAATCTTTACTTTTTAGCAGGTTCAATTTTATGGCCAATTTTAACAATTATTAGTTCAAAAGTTACAAAAACTTCTCCTCTTGTTTTTACATTTTATATGTACTTATTTATGACTATTATTGTAAGTATATTTTTTGTAGAGTTTAAAGAGATAAATTATTCAAGTTATGATTATATATTTTGGATAAATATATTGAGTTTAGCAGTTATTTCAACAACATTTGCAACAAGTATTTATTTTATAGGAATAGAGAAATTAGGAACAAATGAAGTTAGTTCTTTTATCTTTTTAGTTCCATTATTTGCAATAATATTTAGTGTAATATTTTTAAAAGAACATATTAGTTTTTCAATAATTATAGGAACAATTTTAACTCTATTTGCAGTTAAGATACTAAATAATATTATAATTTTTAAGAAAAAAGAAGTAGTAGTTTAAACTACTTCTTTTATGCAGCTTTAATCTCTTGGGCAACTTTTTTTGAAGCATCTGAGAAATTTGTAAGTTTTTTCATAACTAAAGAAGCTGTTAAATCTCCTGTTACATTAATAGTAGTTCTACACATATCTAAAATTCTATCCACACCTAATATAAGTGCTATTCCTTCAACAGGCACTCCAATTCCTTGTAAAATAGTTGCAAGAATAACTATACCAACCCCAGGAGTACTAGGTGTTCCTATTGATGCACCAACAGTTGTAAGTGCCAAAATAACTATTTCAACAAAACTTAATTCAATACCAAATAGTTGTGTTAAAAATATTGCTGCACAAACTTGATAAAGTGCTGTTCCATCCATATTTATAGTAGCTCCTAAAGGAATAATAAATTTAGATATTGGAGTTGGAACATTTAATTTATCTTCAGCTGTATTCATAGATAAGCCCATAACAGCAGCAGATGATGAAGTTGAAAATGCCATAAGCTGAACTTCTCTTACCCTTCTTAAAAAATCTAAGGGTTTTATTTTTGAACTTAAATAAACTACAAGCAAATAAAAACATAAAAGTAAAAAAAGACCAGTAATTACTGTGAAAACATACATAGACATTGAAGAGATTGCATCAAATCCAATTTTAATAGTAATACTACATAAAAGTCCAAATACAGCATAAGGTGCAAGTTTCATAGCCCAATCAATTACCTTCATTGAAAATGCTTGAAATGCTCTTGCAAGGTCAATTAAAGGTTTTGCATCTTCTTTATTGATATTCATTAAAGCAACTCCAATAAATATAGCTAATATAACAAAAGCTAAAATATTTCCATCTAACCTTGCTTGTACAGTATTTACGGGAATTAATCCAACTATCATATCTGGTATTGAAATACTTGAACTTGCTATTGCAACTGGTGCTATAATAGTTGAAGTTGTAGATGAAATTATATCAGCAGATACAAAGTTTCCTGGTTGAATTATATATGTTATACATATTCCAATAGTTACAGCAATTATAGTTGTAAATACAAAATATGGAGCAATTTTTAATCCTAAACTTTTTAATGTAGCTGTATCATCAGCACTTGTTATTCCTAAAATAATTGAACTCATAACTAAAGGAATTACAACCATTTTAATTAAAGCTAAAAATATATTTCCAGCTAATGCAACCCATGGTGCAATAGAGAGTGCAATATCATTTGGAACTAAAGCAAATGCACTTGGAGATAAAATCAAACCACAAATAACACCTAAAATCATCCCAATTATAACTTTAAACCAAAGTTGTTTTAACATAATTATTTATCCTTGTTTTATTTTAAAATATGTATATAGTAAGTATTTATTTGAGGTAGAGATAAAGTAGTGAAAATCGAAAAACTAATAGTTTTTCGATTTTCTCATTTGAAGTAATTCTCTTTGAACAGAGATATTAACTTCTTCATTTGGTTCATAATCTAATGAATAATTTCTTCCATCGTAATCAACAGAATTTAAAATTACTTTCATAGCTTCAAGTCTTGCTTTATGTTTGTCATCACTTCTAACAACATACCAAGGAGCTGATCTTGATGTTGTACGTCTTAGCATTTCATATTTTTTTTCAGAGAATTCATCCCATAAATCTTGTGCTTGCATATCAACTTCTGAGAATTTCCACTGTCTTAGTGGATCTTCAATTCTTCTATCAAATCTTCTTTTTTGTTCTTCTTTTGAAACAGAGAAATAAAGTTTAATTAGAATCATTCCTTGTCTTACTAAATCTTGCTCAAAATTAACAACATCTTCCATAAATATTTCATGTTCTTCTTTTGAACAAAAACCAAAAATTGGCTCAACCATTGCTCTGTTATACCACGATCTATCAAATAAAACTATCTCTCCACCAGTTGGGAAATGAGTAATATATCTTTGGAAGAACCATTGATTTCTTTGTGTATCAGTTGGTTTACCTAGTGCTACTATTCTATAATGCTTATTATTCATATATCTAGTAATTCGTCTAATAGCACCACCTTTTCCAGAAGCATCTCTTCCTTCAAAGATAATAATCATTCTTTTATTTTGAGACTCAAGATAGTTTTGAAGTTTAATTAATTCAATTTGATATTTTTTCAACTCTTCTAAATCATAAATCTTTTGAATACCCTCTGCTAAAACTTGCTCATCTAATTTTTTATAATCACCTAAAATTGAAATAAGCTTTTTATTTTCTTCAATCATTCTATCTAAAGCTTCATTTTGAACTTTTGGGGTATCTGAGGATTTTAAAGCAGTTTTTTGAGTAATTACTTGTTCTTCTTTTTTCACTATTATTGAATCCTTGAAACTTTGCATTAAATCTAAAGCAGATTTTTTAGTTAGATTATCCTTTTTTGTATAACCTAATACCTTAACGTATCTCTTTCTTTCATATTGAAATCTAGCTATATACTTTCTTCCAAAAAGTGGGTGGACAGCTTTTGATATGTACAATCCACTTGAACTAGTTTTTTCAAAATCACTTAAATTCATATTTATTGTACCCTTGCAAATTTATTTTTTTGTTCCATATTTTCAATTTCATCTATTCCTGAAAGTAAAATATCTTCTTCGTCATTTTTACTATTTATTTCAATTTTATCTGTATATTCAACATGTGATAAAATATATTTTATACAATTAATTCTAGCTTTTTTCTTATCATCACTTTTAATAATTGTCCATGGAGCATGGTCTGTATTTGAAGCCATTAACATAGAAAATTTAGCAATTGTATATTTATCCCATAATAATTGAGACTCTTTATCTACTGGTGATAATTTGTATTGTTTTAATGGATCAGTTTCTCTTTTTGAGAATCGTCTTGCTTGCTCTTTTTTAGAAACAGAGAAATAAAATTTCATTAAGATAATTCCTGATTTTACCAACATTTTTTCAAATTCTGGTACTTCTTTTAGAAATTCATGATGCTCTTCTGTTGTACAAAATCCCATAACAGGTTCAACACCTGCTCTGTTATACCATGATCTATCAAATAAAACTATTTCTCCAGCACTAGGAAGATGCTTTGTATATCTTTGAAAATACCACTGTGTTCTTTCGATATCACTTGGTTTTTCTAAAGCAACTACTCTTGCACCCCTAGGGTTTAAATGTTCTGTTATTCTTTTGATAGTACCACCTTTTCCAGCAGCATCTCTTCCTTCAAATATCAGAAGCACTTTTAAACCTTGTTCTTTTACATAGTTTTGAAATTTTAATAATTCAATTTGTAATACAGTTAATTCTTTTTCATAAGCTAAGGTATCTTTTTTAACCCAAATTTGGATTTTTTTACCTTTTTGTTTCATTATTTTTCGTTTTCGTGAAAAATTCTTACTCTTATGTTTTTCCTCATGAGGTGTATCTATTTCTTCATCATCTTTAAATTCTTCATGTATTATATCTCTATCTTTTCCCATCAAAACTAATTATCCTTTATGAAAGTCTTCCCTTATATTCATTATAACCAAAATTGTTTACAATTTGATAACAATCATTAGATAATTTAATAACTATTGATGGTAACTTAATTCCATTAAAAGTTGTTGTTTTAACCATAGTATAATGAATCATATCTTCTAAAATAATTTTATCCCCTATTTCTAAAGGTTTATCAAAAGAATAATCACCAATAATATCTCCTGCTAAACAAGTATTTCCACCAAGTCTATATGTATATTCTTTTTCATTTGCAATACCTGAATTTCGAATATCTGCACGATATGGCATAGCTAAAGTATCAGGCATATGAGCTTCTGCTGATGTATCTAAAATAGCTAAGTTCATTCCATTTTTTATTACATCTAAAACAGTAGCCACTAAGTAACCCGTTTGCCAACCTACTGCTTCACCTGGTTCTAAGTATACTTTTAAATGTGGATATCTTTTTTTAAAATCTTTTAATAATTTAATTAGTCCTTCTACATCATAATCTTCTCTTGTTATATGATGTCCTCCACCAAAGTTTACCCATTTTAAATCTTTGAAATACATTGAAAAATTATCTTCAAATGCTTTTAATGCACCTTCAAGAGCATCAACATTTTGTTCACAAAGTGCATGAAAATGTAAACCATCAATTCCTTCAAGTTCATCTTCTTCAAAATTTGCTTTTGTAATTCCAAGTCTTGAATTAATTGCACAAGGATTATATAAATCTACCTCAACAGATGAGTATTCTGGATTTATTCTAAGACCTAATGATGTTTTTCCTAAGGCTTTTTGTCTAAATTGTTTTAATTGGTTAAATGAGTTAAAAACAAGATGATTAGATAATTGAATAATTTCATCTATCTCTTCTTCTTTAAATGCAGGTGAATATGTGTGAACTTCTCCACCAAATTCCTCTTTTGCTAGTATTGCTTCATGTAAACCAGAAGCACAACAACCTTTTAAATATTTTTTACATAAATCAAAAGTTGAATAAAGTGCAAAACCTTTTAATGCTAGTAAAATATTAACATCAGCTTCATCTTGCACTCTTTTTAAAAGTTTTAAATTGTTTTCTAATAAATCTTGTTCACATACATAACTAGGACTTGGTAAGTCCTCAAATTTCTTTACAATTTTATTATTCATTATAGGGTTCAAAATCCTCTTTTGTTACACCACAATCAGGACATTCCCAATCTTCGGGAAGATCTTCAAAAGCAGTACCAGGTTCAATCCCGCTATCAGGATCACCAAGTGCGGGATCATAGATATAATCACATACTGTACAAATATATTTTTGCATAATAGTTTCCTTTTGTTAATTTAATAACATATTATACTATTTTTAAGATAATAAGGAAACTATTTAAAAAGTTCTAATCTACTGGTAACTCTAAAATCGTCCAAGGTAAACCTTGAGTCATTAACTCATCCATAAATGGTTTTGCTTCAAACTCTTCGATATTAAATACACCTTTTCCATCCCAAAGTTCTTTATAAATCATCTTAGCACCAATCATTGCAGGAACTCCTGTTGTATAAGAAACAGCTTGTGCTCCTGTTTCTTTATAACACTCTTGATGGTCACAAATATTGTAAATATAAACTTTTTTCTTTTTACCGTCTTTAATACCTTCAATAATACAACCAATATTTGTTTTACCAACAGTTCTTGGTCCAAGTGATGCAGGATCTGGTAAAAGAGTAGCTAAGAACTCAATAGGAATGATTTTTTGCCCTTTATGTTCTACTTCTTTAATACCTAACATTCCAACATTTTGTAAACAATTCATATGTTGAATATAAGAATCTCCAAATGTCATAAAGAATCTAATTCTTTTTAAACCTTTGATATTTTTACATAAAGATTCTAACTCTTCATGGTATAAAAGGTAAGAAGGTTTAACACCTACTTCTGGATAATCATGGTCAACTCTTATTTCTAATGGTTTTGTTTCAATCCATTTTCCATCTTCCCAATATCTACCATTTGAGCTTACTTCTCTTAAGTTAATTTCAGGATTAAAGTTTGTTGCGAATGGATAACCATGGTCACCTGCATTACAATCCATAATATCAATATAGTTTATTTCATCAAATAAGTTTTGTTGAGCGTATGCACAAAATACACCTGTAACACCTGGGTCAAATCCTGAACCTAAAAGAGCTTTAATTCCAGCTTTTTCAAACTCATCATTTTTTGCCCATTGTTCTTTGTACTCAAATTTAGCTTCATCAGGATGTTCATAGTTTGCTGTATCTATATAATCAACACCAGTTTGAATACAAGCATCCATGATTGTTAAATCTTGGTAAGGTAAAGCAACATTTAGTAAAACTTTTGGATTAACTTTTTTAATCAGTTCTACTAAAGCAGGAACATTATCAGCATCAACAGATACTACATCAATATCAACATTTTGATTTTCTTTTATCTCTTTAGCAATAACTTCACACTTTGAAATTGTTCTTGAAGCTAATGTGATTTTTTCAAATGTATCTATGTTCATAGCACACTTAACAGTTGCAACTCGACTAACACCACCAGCACCAATTATTAGAATACCTTTTTTTGTATCAGACATTTTATACCTTTTTTTTAAATTAATGTGATTATATGATTTTTTCAGTAAAGATTTGGTAAAATTCGCTTCTAAACTATCCGGGGATGATTTGGCTTCGATTGGAGCAGAGAGGATTAGTTGCATGTCGGCCTGAACATGCCGTTACACGGTTCATTTTTTTTAGACGCAAACAATACAAATTACGCTCCAGCTTACGCACACGCTGCATAAGTTTTAATTTAGAGACTCGCCTACGGGCTTGAGACTCTGGAGGCTCGCTCTACAGATTCTATCTAAGTAGGTTTTAGCGGGTTCACCCTAGATAGATTATTTGGTTTACCCTGATTCGAGATACCAAAGAAATTTAGAATCTTAGCTTTTTAACTGCCTCGCGGACTGAGTAGTTACTAAGTGAAA
>NZ_JBGUES010000032.1:0-10792 GCF_041821165.1 Poseidonibacter sp.
AAAGTTAAACCTAATTATATACCATTTAATCCTAAAATATTTTACAAGGAATGGATTTCATGGGATAATTGGTTAGGAATGGAACAAAACTATAATAAGAATTATTTATCTTATGATAAGGCAAAAAAAATTATTTCTTTTTCTAATATAAATACAGAACAGAAATGGCATGAATTTTTTAAATTAAACAACCAAAAAATAGCATCTATTCCTACCGATCCAGAAATATATTATAATAATGGAGGATGGATTTCATAGGATGAATGGTTAAAAAAAGATAAAAAAGAAATTTCATATAATGAATTATGCCAATTATTAGAATGTTCGATAACAGACTTATCTAATTATGCAAGATATTTTAATGTAGAACTATCAGAAGTTTATAAATTCGTTGGTAATGAATTGGCATTTAAGATTGCAATGGAATTCGTAAAAGTAAAAGATAACTTATAAAGTTAATGATAAAATTTATATTATTGCAGGTAATAATCTTGAACTAAAACCTTTTTTATTAGATTAAGGACATTCAATTTTTGTAAGTACAATAGCTACAAAAGTTCTGATAGAAAATATGTAGTTTCAGGAAGTAGAGATAGTAGAATTCGTATATGGGATGTAAAAACATCTATATCTAAGTTAAAATAACAAGTTCAATAACCTGTACTTTTGGAGTTGTATTAAAAGTCATTATGATCCAACTATTAAAATATAGTAATATTTTTATGCTATTGGATAATAAGAATAAATTCTAAAGGATATTTCTATTTAGGCATATTCTTTAATAATGTCATTCTCATCCAAGCTGAAGTAGTAATATTAACTCCTACCTCTGTTGACATTTTAGAAGCTTGTTCTTCAATCCATTCTTTTTCAATCTGGTTTAATGCCACAGGAATAGCTGTATTTCTAACTTCATTTAGAGCTTTTTTTGGTCTTCCCATTGATTTTTTTGTTACTATTTTTTTTTCATCTAAAACTTTTTCATCAGTTTTAATTTTAGAAGTATTTTTCTTTAATTTATCTGCATATCTCATATTAATCCTTCAAAGTTTTTTTAACTTGCTTCATATCTTCAATAGCATTTCTATAGATATGTCTTTTAAATCTGTTTGTACCTGCTTTTGTTTCAATATATTCACAATCAAATAAACTGTCTTCTAAAACAGAAGATTCTCTTACAAATAGAATAGTTGCTTTTATATCTTTATATGATTTATTTATTTCTTCGAGTAGATACTCTTTTAATTCAATTGCTTTGTTATTATTTTTTGTTCTATTTATTACAATAATGATATTTTTATTAATCTCATATATATCTTTTAATGTTGCTATTGTTGCTTGAACATCTACAATAGATGTTAAGGTAGGTATTATGATTTTTTCTGATTGCTTAATAATAATATTAATTCTAGGATCTTTAAATCCCCCAAAATCATAAACAATATTATCATCAAATGGTATCTCTTCATATTCTTCAGTAGAAACTAAAAAGCCTTTTTCTTCAGGCATTAAATTATGTGCGGAAGAGTGAGAATCATTTGTAACATATGTATAGTCTAACATTTGCGCAATTTGAACAGATAGAGTTGTTTTCCCAACACCACCTTTTATACTATAAACTACTATTGACAAAATTTAATCCTTCAAATTTAGATAACTTTATATTTAATAAGAAGTTATTATATCTAATATATTATTAATATAAGTTATATAAATTAATATATAAATTATATATAATTCTATATAAAAAGTAATTGAATTAGATTATTGAAATAATAAAAATTAGATGTAAATTTAATATGATTGTTTTGAAAGTAAAAGTTAGTATAGAAGAGGTTGTATTACATAAAATCTTTCTAGTTTATATTAAGCTCACTCCCATACCTAATAATATCAACACCATACTTATCTCTAATCTTAAGCAACTTTTCATTTAAAGCTTTAAATTTCTTATCTCTTTCATAATCAATTAAAGAAAAGGTTTTTTGATTATGTGCATTGGAAAAGTTTGATGCAGAAATCCCTATATAGTGTTTTTTATGAGTTATATGATTATCTAGCTTCTTAATCATATCTTTTGAAAGATCAATTAAAAACTTTTCATTAAAAAGTCTATTATGACTAATTGATTGAGAGTTCTTTGATCCATACTCATATCGTATTTTAAAAAAATAGCTTGTTGGATTTAAAGATAGTTTTGAAATAGTAAAACTTAAATATCTTGCAAGAATCAGTACTCTATTACAATATTAATTATATAAAATACACAATCTTACAGAATCTTACACAATTATTATATATTTTGTAATTAAAAATATTATTTATACAATTCTTAAAGTTATATTATTAAGAACTATTGTGTTATAATTTTAAACATGTAAAAAGGAAATTTAATGGAATTAATAAGTAGGAAAAAATTATTTAGTATAGTAGTAAGTATTTTTTTATTAAGTATAAGTTCACAAGCACTTACTCTTAAAGAAAGTGTATTGGAATCGTTGAATACAAACCCTATTGTCAAAGAACGTCTTAACAACTTTAATGAAACACAACAAGATTTAGAAATTACAAAATCAGAATGGCTTCCTTCATTAGATTATGTAGGAACATTTGGTCGAAATGATGGAGGAGAAATAAAAGATTATTCTTCAGATCGTGAATATAAAAATAGTGTAGAAGATAATACTTATAATCATTACACAAATTCATTGAAATTAACACAAAATATTTTTAATGGTTTTAGTACTACTCATAAAATTGATTATCAAAAAGCTAGAATTCTTGCTGCTGCTCATCATTATTTAGAAAATGCAAATGATGTTGCTTTTCAAATGGTTGGTGCATATTTAGATGTTGTAAGAAGCTATAAATTATATCAAATCTCTAAAGAGAATGTAGTAATTAATGAAAAAATTTATAATGATGTACAATCTTTATTTGATCAAGGACTTACAACAAAATCAGAAATGACAAAAGTTTTTTCTTCTTTGTCATTAGCTAAATCAAATTTAATAGTACAAAAAAATAATACAGTTGATAAAGAATTCCGATTTAAAAGATTATTCGGAAGAGATGCTGATGTTTCAACTTTTACACTTCCTGCTTTAAATTATGTAATGCCAGAAAGTATAGAACGTGCAACAATGCTTGCAATTAGAAACAATCCTTCAATTTTAGTAAGTAATTTTAATATTAAAGGTGCACAAGCATTATATAAAGAGAAAAAAAGTAATTTTTATCCAACAATAGATTTAGAAGTAGAACAAGTTTTTAATGATGTTAGTAAGGATAATGAATTTGATAGCCAAGATGATAGATTCAGCGGATATGTAGTTCTTAACTGGAATTTATATAACGGTGGAGCAGATGTTGCTGATGTTCAAAAAAGTAGAAGTACTATCAATAAAGAAGTAGAACTTCAAAGACAATTAAAAAGAGAAACTATTGAAGGTTTAGAACTTTCTTGGTCTGCTTATCATTTATTAGGTGACCAATTAGTAGAATTATATAAATATAATGACTTTTCACAAGAAACACTTGAAAGTTATCAAAGTGAATATGAAATGGGAAGAAGAACTTTACTTGATTTATTATCAGCACAAAATGATATTGTAAGTTCAAAAAACCAAATTGTGAATGCTCAAATGGATAAATTATACGCTCAATATAGAATCTTAGATGCAATGGGATTATTGGTACAAACTGTTGTTGATGATACTCAAGTATTTAATAATATTACATTACCTACTACTAAACCTTTTGATGTTGTAGAAGATAAATTACCAGTTGATCTTGATGTTGATTCAGATGGAATTGTTGATTCATTAGATATTTGTGATAATTCAATAAACTCTAACGATGACATTACTCCTTATGGTTGTTCACAAGAAAAAGAAGATAATGATATTGATGGAATTATAAATTCAAAAGATATGTGTCCTAATACTATATTTGGTGCAACAGTAGATGCAAAAGGTTGTGAAATTGACGACTCAATTAATAAATTTGATATTGAAAAAGAATCTCTTTTAAATATTGTTCCTGCTTATACAGAAGAAAGTCCAATAAAATCAGAAAAATTAGGTTTATATGATTATGAATTTAATGTAGCAGCAAATAAAAATGTAAAATCTAAAGAAATGGATAATCATTTAATGTATGATAATTTTGAACTTATTAAAAGATTTGAATTTATTAATATGGATGCATTTAATTTAAAAGAAAACAATATATCAGAAATTGCAGAAGTAATTAATGATTATAATGACCAAGATATTAAAGTTACTGTAATAGGTCATAGACAAGCTAATAAAAACAAAGAAAAAAGTTATGATATTGCTGCTTCTTATGCAAATAGTATAAAAAATCAACTTGTAAGTAATGGCGTAAATGAAGAAATAATTATCGAAGAATCAAGAGTTGATTATGATAGATCATTCTTAGAAACAGATCGTGAAGATAAATTATTGAATAATGTTGTAGCAATTGCATTATATGTACCTAAGAAAATAGAAAAAGTTATTCTTGATGATGATAATGATGGAGTTATTAATGAATTAGACGAATGTCCAAATACTCCTGCTGGATATGCAGTAGATGAAAATGGATGTACAAATACAATTAATTTAGAAGTTTTATTTGAAAATAACTCTTCTGTTATAAAAGAGGAAACAAAAGAAAAAGTATTAGCTTATGCTAAATATCTAAATGACAATAAAGAGTTTAATACAATTATTACTGGTCATTCTAGTAAAACAAATAGATCTTCTTTTTCTTATAATAAAAAGTTATCAACAAATAGAGCAATAGCTATAAAAAGTTTATTAGTTGTAAATGGTGTTGAATCCTCTAGAATTCAAGCTGAAGGGAAAAGTTTCTCTGAACCAATAGCAAGTAATGATACACTAGAAGGACAAGCTTTAAATAGAAGAATTGAAGCTACACTTATAAGAGTGGAAAATAAATAAAATATAAAAGGTAACAAATGAGCGAAAAAGCCTTAAAAACTAAAGACACCCTTCTGGAGTCTTTGGTTTTATATACAAGATTATTTCATAAACCTTTTTCATCAGAGTCTTTACTGTCAGGTTTACCAATGGATTCAAACCTGACTTCTCAAATGCTTTTCTCAAAAACAAATTCAAAATCTTTATTTTCAAGAGCTGCTTTAAGAGCAGGATTAAAAACAACAATTATTAAAAGATCAATAAAAGATATTTTGAGTTTACAACTACCAGTAATTTTACTATTGTCAAATGAAAATAGTTGTATTTTAGAAAGTTTTAATGATGATAAAACAAAAGCAAAAGTGATTTTTGTTGGAACAGAAGAACCTTTGGTAGAGTGGATTGAGATAGGTAAACTAGAAAAAGAGTACTTAGGTTTTGCATTCATGTTAAAGAAAGCATATGAATATGAACACGAAGATGATAAAAAAACACTAGATATTTCTGATCAGAAACATTGGTTTTGGAGTACCTTAGGATTTTCTAAAAGAATATACTTAGATTGTATTTTAGCTTCTATTTTAATAAATTTATTTGTATTAGCAACTCCTTTATTTACAATGAACGTTTATGATAGAGTTATTCCTAATAATGCAGAAGAGACACTTTTAGTTTTCACAATTGGTGTTATCATTGTTTTTATATTAGATGCAAGTTTAAAATTTATAAGAACATATTTTTTAGAAATTGCTAGTAAAAAAAGTGATATTATTATGTCCTCTATTATTTTTGAAAAAGTTTTAGATCTACAAATGCATGCACACCCAAAATCAGTGGGCTCTTTTGCAAATAATCTAAAGAGTTTTGATAGTATACGAAATTTTCTTACGAATGCAACATTAAGTGTATTGATTGATTTCCCTTTTGCAATACTTTTTTTAGCTGTTATTTTTTATATTGCAGGAATTTTGGTTTTAGTTCCTCTTTCAATTATTCTAATAATTGTTATTTACGCACTGATAGTTAAAAAACCTTTACAAAATAGTATTGAGAATACCTACGAAGCAAGTGCTAAAAAAAATGGAATTTTGATTGAAGCTTTACAAAATATTGAGACAATTAAAGCACAGGGAATGGCTGGAAATATTCAGTATAATTGGGAAGAATCAACTGGCGAAATTGCTAATAAAAGTTTAAAGTCAAGATTGTTATCTTCATCAATTCCTACAATCACTGGATTATTAGTAGGTCTAAATACAGTTTTAATTATAGTTTTTGGTGTTTATTTAATTCAAGAGTTTGAACTTACAATGGGTGGATTAATTGCAACTATGATTTTATCAGGACGAGCTATTGCTCCAATGGGACAAATTGCAGGATTAATTACAAACTATGAAGATGCAAAAACTTCATTTAATATGCTTGATGAAATAGTTAATAAACCACTTGAAAGACCAACAGCTAAAGAATTTGTTAAAAGACCATCATTAAATGGCAATATTGAATTTAGAAACGTGTCTTTTAAATACCCAGATAGTGAAGCATATGCTTTAAAAAATGTAAGTTTTTCTATAAAAGAAGGTGAAAAAGTAGCTTTCATTGGAAGAATTGGTTCTGGTAAATCAACTATTGCAAAACTTATTTTAAAACTATATGAACCAGAAGAGGGTTCTATATTGATAGATGGAATTGATATATCACAAATTGATCCAGCAGACTTAAGAAAAAATCTAAGCTATGTACCTCAAGATATTCATCTTTTTAGAAATACAATTAAAAGTAATATATTAGGTACTTACAAGTTTGTAGATGATCAATGGATGATTGAGTGTTCAAAAACAAGTGGAACGGATGAGTTTGTAAAACTTCATCCTATGGGATATGACTTACCAATAGGTGAAAGAGGAGCTGGACTTTCAGGAGGACAGCGACAAAGTGTTGGAATCGCAAGAGCTTTGATTAACGATGCTGATATTTGGTTATTTGATGAACCTACTAATGCAATGGATCAGACGACAGAAGGTCATATCTTAAAAAGTCTAAATGAAAAACTTGATGACAAAACCCTTTTACTTGTAACACAAAAAATGAATTTACTTAATTTGGTATCTCGAGTTATTGTAATGAATCAAGGTGAAAAAGTTTTAGATGGTGAAAAATCTGAAGTTATAAAAAAATTAGGAGCAAATGATGGGTAAGTTTACAGAAAATTCTAAAGCTTTTTTCCAAAAAACTCCAAAGTTATCGAATAAGAACTTAAGTGCAAATGATTATGAATATATGAATAGTTTAAGTGCTGCACTTCTTCATAATGGACCTAGAAAGTTACATTGGGTTCTTATTTCTTTTTTAATTACAATTGTCCTTTTCATCTCTTGGGCATCAGTTGCCCAAATTGATGAAATTGCTAGAGGAAATGGAAAAGTAGTTCCTAATGGGCAAAATCAAATTTTACAAAATCTTGAAGGTGGAATCGTTTCTGAAATTTTAGTTAAAGAAGGTGACTCTGTAAATAAAGATCAAGTTCTAATTAAAATTAGTAATGAAAAATCAAATTCAACAGCTGCCTCAAATGAATTGAAATCTTTTTATTTACAAGCTCAAATAAAAAGACTTGAAGCAGAGTTAAAGAAAAAACCTTTTACTTTTAAAGAAACTAAGAATAAAATTCTACGAGACTTTTTAAAAAATGAAAATGAATTGTATCTAACAAATAAAAAACAACTTGATTCTCAAATATTAATATTAAAAGAACAAATTAAACAAAAAGAGAATGAATTAAAAGATGCAAGACAAACAATAAGTCATCTGAGATTTTCTGTTAATACTATTTCAAAAGAAGTTAAAATGACGAAGCCAATGGTTGAAAGAGGAATTAGATCAAAAGTAGAATTTTTAAAACTACAAAGAGAACAAAGTGATGCTAGACAAAAACTACAAAGTGCTATTTTATCTGTTTCTAAAATTAAATCAGAAATATTAGAAATAAAGAAAAAAATTGAAGAAACATATCATTTAGCAGATGTTGATACAAGAGAAAAATTAAATGAGACTATATCATCTTTGGAAGATTTGAAAGCAAATTCAGTTGCTTCGACTGATCAAGTTTTTAGAACAATTGTAAAATCTCCATCCAATGGAATAGTGCAAAAACTTCATGTAAATACTGTTGGGGGTTCTGTAAAACCTGCACAAGATTTAATAGAAATTGTACCTACTGGACATAAATTAATTGTTGAAGTTAAAATATCACCTAAAGATATTGCTTTTATTTACCATGGTGAAGAAGCTATAGTAAAATTTTCTGCGTATGATTTCTCTATTTATGGTGGTTTAAAAGGAAAAGTTATAAATATTAGTCCTGACACAATAACGGAAGACGATGATAAAACTTTTTATTTAATTAGGATTGAAACAGATAGAAACTACATAGGTGATGAAAAGAAACAATTAAAAATTATTCCAGGTATGGTTGCAGATGTAGATATTATTACAGGTAAAAAAACTATATTAGATTATATTTTAAAACCAATATTAAAAACAAAACAATATACATTTACGGAAAGATAAGATGAAAACAATATATTTATTAAGTGATGACTTATTGTTACTAGAAAGATGGAAAAAGTTAATTAATATTGAAACTAAAGTAATTGACGATACAGAAGAATTAAGAACTATTAAAGATAGTATTTTGATAGTTAATACTTCTGTTTGTAAAAATATTTCTTCAAAATTTATTAATGATTTTATAAAAGATCAAAATCAAATTATAGTTTTAGATAACACTCCGAGTTTTTTAAATGCAAAAAGATTTTTAGATCTTGGTGTAAAAGGTTATGGTAATACTTTAATGACAACATCATATTTAAACTCAGCAATAGAAGCTGTCTCAAATAATTATGTTTGGTTAATACCTCAAGTTACAACGCAATTTTTAAAAGATATTACAAAAGAAGACACTGCTACAAATGAAAAAGA
Organism: Poseidonibacter sp.; assembly: GCF_041821165.1. Classification (NCBI taxonomy): domain Bacteria; kingdom Pseudomonadati; phylum Campylobacterota; class Epsilonproteobacteria; order Campylobacterales; family Arcobacteraceae; genus Poseidonibacter; species Poseidonibacter sp. The sequence continues at coordinate 8,928 of NZ_JBGUES010000032.1, forward strand.
ACTCTTTGAAAACTTAACAAAAACAGAAAAAACTATAGCTAGTTTATTAAAAGATGGATATAAAAATACAAATATTAGTGAAGAACTAGATATATCTATCAATACAGTTAAAACACATATAAAACATATCTATGAAAAACTAAATGTAAAAGATAGATTATCTTTTGCTGGATTATTTTCTAAATAAAAACAATATTTTTATAATAATCTAATACCTCTCTCATTATCATCCTTTGGGGTGATATACAAACTAAAAAAATTACACTAAAATCTAAATATAATTAATAATAGTATAATCAAAAAGGAAATATTATGGCAACAATTGCAGGAAGTATAAAAAGTTTATCAAATGGAATTTTCAGTGCAAAAGACGAAAATGGAAACATTAGAATTTTAAAAGTAGGGGATGTAATCTACGAAAATGACACAGTATTTGGTAGTAGTAGTAACTCTTCTTCATCTCAAATAGAAATTGAACTTTCTGGAAATGATGTCATTGTTTTAAGTGAAGGTCAAAAACAGCTAATCGATTCTTCTTTAATAGAAACAGCATTTGGTACAGAAGAATTATTCTTTACTATGGATGGGGCTGATGTAAAAGTTGATGAAACTGATACAGATACTGCTACTGGAACTAATGGTGATGTAACAGAAGAAGAAACAGCAGCTGGTGAAGAAATAGCTGAAGATGGAACAGATTTTAGTTCTGCATTCCAAGATAGAGATGGAAATGCTACTAATATTGTTAGTGATTTAAGACAAGCACAATTTGGTGACGAAGTAGAAAGAACTATTCCAGATGGCGAAAATTTGATTACAGCAGATTTAAGTGTGAATGATATTAGTGCTTATGAAGATGATGGATTTTTAATATTTACAGTTTCATTAGATAGAGCATTAAGTGGAGATGTAACTTTTGATTATAGTACAAGCCCAATAACTGCAACAGAAAACGGTACAGATTATACAGATGTTTCAGGAACAATCACGATTCCAGCAGGAAGTACAAGTGTAACAATAAGAGTTCCAATTACTGATGACTATATATCAGATAATGGTGAAACAATTAACATAAATATTTCAAATGTTGATGGAAATGCAAATATTGTTAAACCAGATGGTGTAGGTACTATTTTGGATGAGATAATATCAACAGATACAACAACAGTAACATTAACAGCTTCACCAATTACAGAAGATTCAGACACAATTATTTATACAGCAACAGTAGATAATGCAGTTACTGAAACTCCATTAGTTGTAACATTAGATGATGGAACAGAAATTACAATTCCAGTAGGTGCAACAACAGCTGATTCAGATCCAGTAACACTTCCTGAAAACTCAGATGTATATAATGATGAAGGAACAATTGATAATGCAATCGCAGAAACTACAGGTGGAAACTTCGAAGATCTTGATACAAGTTCAACAGTAAGTACACCAGTAGAAGATACAATTAATGAGACAGTATTAACATTAGAAGATGTAACAGTAGATGAAGGTGGAACAGCAACAATAGGTCTTTCATTAGATCAAGATACAAAAGTTGATTTAGTAGTAACTCTAGATGCAAAAGATGTAAATGGAGATAATATCGTAGTTACAATTCCAGCAGGAACAACAGCAGGAACAGTAATAACTTCTCCAGCATTTGAAATCAATAATGGTGAAGATGTATATAACGATAATTCAAGCTTTGAAGTATCAGTAGTAAGTACAGATAATGATACAACAGAAGATGATAACTTCGAGTTATTAACTACAACAGATACAGCAACAGTAACAGTAGAAGATACAATTAATGAGACAGTATTAACATTAGAAGATGTAACAGTAGATGAAGGTGGAACAGCAACAATAGG
>NZ_JBGUES010000032.1:10890-18740 GCF_041821165.1 Poseidonibacter sp.
ATGATACAACAGAAGATGATAACTTCGAGTTATTAACTACAACAGATACAGCAACAGTAACAGTAGAAGATACAATTGATACTGTATATGTACAATTAGCTACAAATGCAAGTGCTTATGAAGCTGAAGGTGCATTATTAACACATACTCTTTCACTTGTAGATAAAGATGATAATCCTACTATTCTTGCTGATGGTGAAACTATTACTGTTAAACTAGCTTATTCGGATACTGATACAGCATTAAATTCTGATTTTAATCCAGATAGATTAGAATATGTGACAATTACTGGAGATGGGACAAGCAGTAGCTTTGATTTTTCTAACATTATTACAGATGACTCATTAAATGAGGGTGTTGAAAGTTATGATGTTAAAATTGATAGTATTGTAGGAGATAGTGATTATTTTGAAAACTTAGCTATCGCAGATATTGCAAATGGAGCAAAGACTACAGTAAATGGTGCAACTGGTACTATAAATGAAGAAGTTAACTTAAGAGATGAAGTAGAAACTGTAGTTGAAGGTGCTGCTTTAATTTCAAGTGATACAGAATCATTAAACCTGTTAGAAAATGATGAAACAGGTATCGATGGCAAAATAGTAAGTTTTGATTACAAAGATGAGTTTGGGAATACTCAGTCAGTTGATTTAGTTGCTGGGATTGCAACAGTAGATACTCAATATGGTAATGTTACTATCAATGAAGATGGAAATTGGAGTTTTACTCCAGATACTACTGAAGATAACCTATCTGGAGTTGAAGATATAATCACATATACAGTTTCTGATGGTACGAATACAGATACTGCAAACTTCACAGTAACTGTGACTGATACTAATCCCTCTGCAACTGTATCAAATAGCGTTTTAAATGAAAATGATTTAGTTAATGGTAGTGATTTAGACAAAGAGAGTCTTATTGCAGAACAAACTTTAACTATTACTAAGAGTCAAGATGATATTGATGATATTACTTTTGATGCAACAACTATTACAGGACTTGAAGCTCTTAACTTGACATCAAGTGGTGAAACTATTACTTATGTATTAAGTAGTGATGGTCATACTATTACTGCAAATAATGGAATTGATGATGTATTTACAATTGATTTACAAAATACAGATGATATAAGTGGTGCAACACAAAAATATAAATTTGAACTACTAGGTACGATTGATCATCCAGATGCTAATGGAGATAATTCTATAGAATTACCATTTAGTTTTAATATTTCAGATACTGATTCTAGTGTTGCTGGAAGTGTATTTAATGTTACAATTATAGATGATCAACCAATTGCAAATTCAGAAGCTAAACTTTCTGTTGTTGAAGGTGGTGTTGTTCTCGCAAATACAGTTAATTTATTAGATAACGATGTAAAAGGTGCTGATGGAGTTACTAGTATTACAGGATTTACATATACTAATGAGAGTGACGAAGTAGTTGCAGGAACACTAGGAACACAAGTAGATACTAAATACGGTTTACTTACAGTAAACAGTGATGGTACATGGGACTATACTTCTGATGGAAGTGTAAAAAATCCAAATGGTACAGATGCTGTTACAGATAAATTTACTTATACTATAACTGATTTTGATGGTGATACATCAAGTGCAGTACAACTTATAGATGTAACTGATGGAGCTAATCCTACTATTGACCCAGCTAATTTAACTATTACTGAAGTAACTCTAGGAAGTGAACCAACTCTTACTCCTTTTACAAGTGAAAATAATCTTTTAAATGTAGCAAAGGGTAGTGATGAAATTGCAGATACAAAATTTGCTGATGAAAATATTACAACTTTAACTGACCTTGGTATTACATCTGATGGAGAAGCTTTAGTTTATGTATTATCAGCAGATAAACACACTATAACGGCTACAAAAGAGACAAGTGGAGAAGAAGTTTTAAAAATAGTTATTACTGATGCTAATTCAACAGATGCGAAATATGACTTTACTCTTTCTTTACCAATTGACCATACTCAACCAACAAATGACACAGAATTGTCATTGCCATTTAGTGTGTATACAGTTGATACTGATGATAATGCAATTGTAGATGGAGATGATGATGCAAGTGGTACTTTTGAAGTTACTATAGAAGATTCTACACCAAATGCTGATGATACAGAAATCATTACAAACGAAGATACATCTAAAACTATTCGTATAAGTCAAGAGTCATTATATGAACTAAAAATTACTCCAACTAATGGTATTGAAGTAACAGTAGCTGTGGGAGATGCAAATAAAACGGATATATATGATGCTAATGGTTTAGATGTAATAGGTACTCTTACAAATAATGGTGATGGTACAGTTACTTTTACACCAGTAGAAGATTATAGTAACTATAATGCTAATCCAACTTTTACATACAAAGTAACAGATGTTGATGGAGATGAAGCAGAAGCAACAGTAAGTATTACTGTTAATCCAATTGCAGATGCACCTACTATAGTAACAAGTGATGTTGCAACAACTGAAGATAATATTAATACACAAGAGGGAACTAATGCCTTATCTCTTGAATTGACATTACCAAGTTTAAGTAAAGACCAAACTGATGAAAATACTACAGCAACTGGAGATAATTCTGAAAAACTAGGCTATATAACATTAGGTTTTACTAATGCTAGTGCTGTTACAGGTGCTACTTTAGTTAATGGAAGTGAAACTTATGATATAGATAGTACGAATACATCTTATAAAATTGTAATTGTTAATGATGATGGTACTTTAGATACAAATTATCATTATTCTGGATTAGATATAACGGGAGACGATGTTATTGCTTTAACTGCAACAGAATATGCATCGTTAGAAATAATCCATACAGAAGATAATGCTACAAATATAGATATCAATATCTCTACAACATCTTATGAAGTTAATGATGCGGGAGAACCTTTAGGAACAACTGCTGATTTAACTGAAACTACAAGTGAAAATATGACTGTAGATATCTTAGCTGTAACAGATGATATCTCTTTAGCATGGAATGATACAACAGGAACTTTAGGAACTAATGATGGTAGTACATTTACATTTACTGAAGTAGATGAAGGTGGTGAAACTATCAATTTAACTTCACTTCTTACAAAAACAAGTGGTTTAGAAACTGATAGCGATGGAGATTTAGATGGTTCTGAAGAAAGAAGTTACACTATAAGTGGTATCCCGGAAGGAACTATCGTAACTCTTGGAGAAACAAGTGAAATTGCTGGAAGTGATGGGACAGTTACTATTGATTTCCCTGATAATACAGTTGAAGATCCAGAATTTACTATTACTGTATCAGAACAATATAGTGGAGAGATTAGTGGAACAATTACTTTAAATGTAACAGATACGGATGCTGATTCAACTGGAACAATTGAAACTAAAAGTGCTTCAGTTAATTTTGAAATGACTGTAAACCCTGTTGCAGATGATGTAACATTAAATGTAGCACAAGCAGTGGTAAATGAAGATAACACTATCTCACTTAATATAAATGCAATATCTAATGATAATAAAGATATTGGCACAAATGCAAAAGAAACATACAATGTAACAATTTCTGATATACCAGATGGTTCAGTAATAACATATAATGGAGAGGTATTAGTTATATCAAGTGGTTCAGTATCTATAGTAGATTTTGACAATGATGCTCCTCTTACAATTACACCACCTGAAAATAGTGATGTAGATTTTGACTTAACAGTATCAGCTGTTGCACAAGATGGTCTTGAGATAAGTAATCCTCCTGTAGTATTAAAATTAAGTGTAATAGTAAATGATAGTGCAGATAGTGTGGATACAATAGTATTAAATAAAGTTGATTCATCTGGTGCAGATGATGTTAATGGAGCTTATCAAGTAGTTACTACTGAAGATACACCTGCATCTTTAGATGGTATTTTTAAAAGTATAACATTAGAAGATACTGATGGTTCAGAAAGTTTAAGTTTAATTATTACTGGACTTGCTGAAGGTTTCGATATTGAAGGTGCTACTTATTTAAGTGGAGAAGGTGAAAATAGAGTATGGGTTGTTTCAGAAGATGGTTTAAATAGTGTAACAGTTAGTACACCTGATAATTATAGTGGTGAAGTTGATTTAAATATTGGATATGTTACAACTGAAAATGCAGGAGATAGTGCAGTAGATGGAACGTTAACACCTATTAAAATATTAGTTACACCAGATGCAGCTGATACGACTATTACAAATAGCATGAATATAAATGAAGATGCATTAACAGCTATTAATTTTGCTATTGCAACTACTACTGATGGTAGTGAAAGTCTACAAAGTATTACTATTGATGCTTCAAGTATTGGAGATGATTTTACTCTTTATTACAAAAATAGTGATGGTACTTTCTCTGAAATTACATCTGATACTACTTATACAGATGGTGATTGGGAAAATGTTTATGCACAATTTAATTCAGATTTAGGAACATCATCAAATAATACATTTGATTTTGACTATACTATTTTAGATACTACTGATGGAACTTTAACAAGTGGTGAGATTATAACAAATACGTCTACATCAAGTGATACATATACTATAAACTTATCTTCAGTAACTGATGACATTTCTATTGATGTAACTGGAACTGATAAGATAACAGCTGGAAATGCAACAATTACAACAGATGAGGGAACAGATGGTAAAGAAGTAGTAACTATAAGTACTAAAGGAATATTTACAGTAGATGTAGATATTACTGCTTTAGCTTCAGATGGTACAAATCCTGATGGCTCTAATGATATTTCAAAAGATACGGACGGTTCAGAAACAATCTCTTACCTTCAAATAGATGGTGTACCAGATGGTATCAGCGTAGATGGTGGAACTTACGGTGTTGTTGCTGGTGCAAATGTTTGGTTTGTCCCTGTATCTGATTCTTTAGATGCTGAAACAATTACAAAACAACTAGAATTTAAAGTAGATGAATTAGTAAGTGATGTTGATAATGAAGAATATAATATCACTATAACAGCTTTCAATCAAGATGGTGCGGAAACAGCTATTACTCAAGCTAGTACAGAAATTGTATTTATTGATGCTATTGGTGGAACTGGTACAGGCACAGGGGAAATTGAAACTGTAATTGCATCTATGGAAATAAAAGAGTTTGATGTAGTAGAAGATACTACATTTACTCTAAACGATATTATCACTATTAATCCTGATGATAACAGAACTGACGAAGCTTATTCAATTACTTTTAAATCTTTAGAAAATGTAACTGTAACAGGAGACAATTTATACTCTTATGTTGATGAAAATGGTGATACGAATTATGTGTTAAATATTGCATCTCAATCAGATATTGAAACTGCATTAGAAAGTGTTGTATTTACGCCAACAGAAAATTTCAATGAAAACAATGATGCTGGAGCTGCCGTAGAAATTGGAAATATAAATATGACAGCATATGTTCCCGATAATTCAAGTATAACACCTGCAGAATCTACTGGAGCATATATAGATGCAGATGTTACTCCTGTAACTGATGCTCCGACATTAAGTATAACACTTAGTGATATTGATGAAGACAACACAGTTGAGACATTTGATATAGTAATTGGTACTGTTGATGATCCTGATTACAGTGTAGTTGATAATGTGACTATGACACTAGATGAGACAGGTGAAATTAGTGGTGGAACATTAACATTAAGTGATGGCTCAATAATACCAGTTACAGGGGGAACACCTATTGAAATTCCTGCTAATTTATTAACAGGTATTACTTTTACTCCAAATGTAAATGAAAGTGGAGAAGCTATCTTTGCATATAGTGCAACTACACAAGAAACGGGTGCAACTAATACAGAAACTGCAATAGGAAGTTTAACAATTGATATTAACCCAGTAGTTGATGGTTTAGATTTAACAGATTTAGCTGCAAATGGAACAGAATATACTACAGTAGCTGGAGCTGAAAGCGGAGATGAGTACCTTGAATTAAAAATAGGTACTGAAAGTTTATCTACGGCTACACTTATTGATACAGACGATTCAGAAGAAGTTGTTAGTATTCTAATTGATGATTTACCAGTAGGATTTACTGTTTATTATAGTACAGATGGTGGTACTACTATGACAATGGCAACAAATGCAGGTGCTAATGGTACAGATACAACTTTAGATGCTGAAACTGTAGATAATAATACATGGAGTATTCCTGTGACTAGTACTGGAACATTACCAAATATCTATGTAAAAGCACCAGAAAACTGGTCTGGAACTTTATCGGATATCAATCTTAAAACAACTGTTACAGATGGTGCAGAAGAAGAAATAATCGAGAATACTTTTGACTTAACTGTAGCTGCAGTTGCAAGTGATATCACTATTAATGCAACAGATGTTATAGGTGATGCATATGAATGGAGTTCTGTAAATTTAAATGCAAATGTAGTTGATACAGATGGTAGTGAAACTGCTACAATAACATTAACTGCGGATGCAAGTAGTGATGCTCTTGATGATGCTGCTAGATTTAGATTGAGTGATGGAACAGTTTTAAGTAATACTCAAGCAACATTTGCTGCTGGAGTTTGGACTATAACAGGAATTTCAACTGCAGAGTTAGCAGATCTTGAAATATTATATCATGATTATACAGGTACAATTGATGTTAGCATACAAACTATTGATGGTACAGATACTAGGATTACAGAAGATTCATTTGACTTAAGAATAACTCCATCACATGATATTGATTTAAGTAGTGAAACTACTAATATGGATATTATTGCAACAGATGGTGCTTACCAAGATACTATCACAAGTGGTAGTGGAGACGATTATATTGATTCAGGTGCAGCACGTGACGTTATCGATGCAGGTGCGGGGAATGACACTATAGATGGTGGTGAAGGTAATGATATTATTGCAACTGATGGTAATGACACTATTGATGGTGGTATAGGCTTTGATACTCTTATATTAGACGAAGGAATAAGCTTAAACTTTAATAATGTACAAAATCTTTCAAATATTGAAGAAATAGATTTAAGCCAAACTGGAGCTAATTCACTTTTAAATTTATCTTTACAAGATGTTATAGATATGACAGATGGAGATAATGTACTTAAAATTACTGGTGATAGTGATGATTCTGTTTCATTTAAAAATGGAACAGGTGATGACACTTGGTCAACAACTTCTACAGTTACAGAAGATGGTAAAACATTTGATGTATATACTAATACTGATGATAACTCTGTTCAAGTTAAAGTTGAACAAGTAGTCTCAGATGGTATAACTAACTAATAATAAAAAAGAAAAGAGATAAATTTATTTATCTCTTTCGTTATTTTGATACAATTTCATTATGAAAGCTTTACTAATTATCTTATTTCTTATCTTTACAAGTTACTCATCTAACTTTTCAAGTTCAAATCTTATACAAAAAGTAGAAAAGAAATACAATCGATTTGCAAAAAATAGATTTATTGCATTAAATAAATTATTAAAAAAATTACAGAAAAGTAATACAAAGAAAAAACTTGAAAAAATTAATGATTTCTTTAATTCAGTTAGATATAAAAGTGATAAATCAATTTATGGTGTTAGTGACTATTGGGCAAGTCCTATTGAGTTTCTATCACGAGATAAAGGTGATTGTGAGGATTATGTAATTGCTAAATATTTTGCTTTAAAACATTTGGGAATTCCAACTTCAAAGATGTTTCTAAGTTATGTAAGATTACAAAGATCTAGTGAAGCACATATGGTATTATCTTACTATGAAACTCCAAATTCAGAACCTCTAATTTTAGATAATATTAGACGAATAATCTATCCTGCTTCAAAAAGAACTGACTT
>NZ_JBGUES010000033.1:0-18223 GCF_041821165.1 Poseidonibacter sp.
CTTCAAGAAGTTTTGTAGAAGATAAAACTTCTTGTTCTTTACGTTTATAATCAATCCATAAATCAACTTTTAATACTATTTCTTCAATAATAAAAGGTTTTTTTATTATATCAATAGCCCCTGCTTTTAATCCATCTGTGATAATTGCAGTATCAACATTTCCAGAAATTATCATAACAGGTATTTTTCTTTTGATTACTATTTCATTTTTATATTTTTGTAAAAAATCAATTCCATTTGAATTCTTTAATTGTACATCTAATAAAATCAAATCAATAGTCATTTTATTAATAATCTCTAATGCAGTACTTGCATCAGCTGCAAGTTCAATATTATAAAATCTATTTTGAAGAATATCTGTTAGTTGTTGTTGAATAACAATAGAGTCATCTACTACTAATATAGTTTTAAATTTATTTTTTTCAAGTTGTTCAATTGTAGTTGTAATTTCATGTATTTTATAAAAGAAGTCTTTATCTTTGACAATAAAATCAATAATGCCTTTTTCATAGGCAATATTTCTTTGTTCTTTATCATTTTCACCAGTTAGAATAAATACTTTTTCTAAGCCATCTTCTATATATGATATAAGTTCATAACCAGAACCATCAGGCAAATTTATATCAAGCATAATATAATGTATTTCAGTACTTGATAAAATTTCCTTTGCTTCTTTTAGACAAAATGTACTAAAACACCTATATCCTAAATCCAAAAAAGTTTCTGTTAAAATTCTATTTACTGATTTTGAATCTTCAATAATCAATATATTATAATCAGAAGGTGCAAAATTAAATTTTGTTAATAAAGTAGAATTTATATTATTTGACATTTCAACTTTTCCTAAATAAGTTATTTTATCATTAAAATATAAATTATAGCAATCAAGTCTTAAATTATCAAGTAAATTGATACTAATTTATTTACTTTTTTATAATATTACTTCTAAAACTTTTTTTGCTAACTTTAATGCCTTTGAACGATGAGAGAACTCTTTTTTAATTTCACTTGACAATTCCCCTAAAGTTTTATCAAATCCATTTGGCATAAATAATGGGTCATATCCAAAACCACCCTCACCTATTTCTTTATTTAAAGCATTTCCATGCATCCATCCATGAACTGTATAAACTTCATTTTGATAAACTATTGCAATACATGCTGTGTAAAAAGCAGGTGTTTTATCTAAGTTTAATTCATTTAATTTTGACATTAGTTTATTATTATTATCTTTATCACTTGCATTCTCTCCTGCATATCTTGCAGAATAAATACCTGGTTCATTATTTAAAATAGGAACAGTAATTCCTGAATCATCTGAAATAACAATAATATCTTTATAATCTTTTTTAATTAATTCATCATAAATAGTCTGTGCTTTTTTAATTGCATTGCCTTTAAAACTATCTTGATCTTCAATAATTTCAAAATCACCTAAGATTTCTTTATAAGCAATTACTTCATCATTTGGCATTAATTTTTCAAATTCTTTTATCTTACCTTTATTTCCAGAGGCTAAAACTATTTTCATTATTTTCCTTTTCAACATCTTATTAACAAAAATGCTATATAATCGCACGTATTATATTATATTTAGGATTATAGATGATTAAATCAATTTTACCTCTTAGCTCAATTATTGCGCTAAGATTTTTAGGTCTATTTTTAGTTTTACCAGTTATTTCAGTATATGCTATAAATTTAGAAGGTGCGACAACTACTCTTGTGGGGATAGTTATAGGTGGTTATGCTTTAACTCAAATGATTTTTCAAGTTCCATTTGGTGTTATGAGTGATAAACTAGGAAGAAAAGGAACAATTATTATGGGTCTTGTGCTTTTTGCATTGGGTTCATTAATTTGTGCATTATCAACTGACATTTATACACTAATGTTAGGAAGATTACTTCAAGGTGCAGGTGCAATTGGTGCAGTTGTAACAGCGATGATTAGTGATTTAGTAAAAGAAGAGCAAAGACCAAAAGCTATGGCTGTAATGGGAATGTCAATTGCAGGTGCATTTGCACTTTCTATGATAGCAGGTCCTACTTTAGGTGCTGCATTTGGTGTTGAATTTTTATTTTATATTACAATGGTATTAGCTTTAGTATCAATTTATGTTTTAGTAAAAAAAGTACCAAATCCTCCACATATTACTCATACATACAATGGAAAAATAAATTTAAAAGAAGTTTTATTTAACTCAAATTCAATAAAAATGAATATTACAAACTTTTTACAAAAAGGTTTAATGACTTTTGCTTTTATGATTATTCCAATGGTTTTAATAAAAAACTTTCAATGGGAAATGTCTGAACTTTGGAAAGTATATCTTCCTGCAATGATATTTGGAGTTTTAGCAATGGGTCCTGCTGCTGTAATTGCTGAGAAAAAAGGAAAATTCAAAGAGATTTTAATAATAGGAATTTTATTTTTTGCAGTTTCATATTTAATTATTGGTATGAGTTCATCTGCTACAGTATTTGCAATTGGTGTAGTTGTATTTTTTATTGGATTTAATATGCATGAACCTATTATGCAATCACTTGCATCTAAATTTGCAAAAGTACATCAAAGAGGTTTAGTTTTAGGTGTATTTAACTCTGCTGGTTATTTAGGTACATTTTTAGGTGGTGTTATTGGTGGAATCTTTTATGAAGATGTTTCATTATCTACTTTAGTTATTGTAATTGCTGTTGTTTGTATTTTATGGGCAATACTTATTGTTACTATGCCAAACCCAGCTAAAAAAAGATTTGCTTATTTATCTTTAGATGAGTATTCATTAGAAAAAAGTGCAAACTTAGAGCATAAAGCAATTGATGAATGGTATATTAATAATACTGAAAATGTTATAGCTATAAAATATGATAATGATATTTTAGATGAAGAAGCAATAAAAAACTTATTAAAATAAATTAAAATATAGGAATAGTTTTTTGAAAAGAAATAAATTATTTATACCTTTTTATCTCTATTTATTATTAAATACTTCTTCTTTTGCAATAAGTGTAAAAAACATTGCAATAGAAGAGGTAAATGATATTCATAAAAAATATGGCTTTAATGCAAAAAAAAGAGTTTTATTATGGGATGAGATGATTGAATCATCAAAAGATAAAGACATTCTTATAAAGTTAAAAAATGTAAATAATTTTTTCAATCAAATTCATTATATAGTTGATTTAGAACATTGGAGAAAAGAAGATTATTCGGCAAGTTTACTAGAGTTTTTAGGTACAGGAGCTGGGGATAGTGAAGATTATGCTATTGCGAAATATATATCATTAGTTAAATTAGGTATTCCAAAGCATAAACTTAAAATAATTTTTGTAAAAGATATAAGTGAAAATCCAAAAGATGATCATGAACATATTTTATTAGCTTACTATCATAATAAAAATTCTAATCCAATTATGCTAGATAGTATTCATAAAGAGTTATCTCTTGCAAAAAAAAGAGATGATATTTATCCAATTTATAAAGACGAATTTACTAATAATTTTTCAAATAAAGCAATATGGAATAAAGAAGTTTTAAAAACAATGAATATGACACAAGCAATAAATAACAATACTACAAATTTATTTATAGAATAGTTTAATCTTTTCTATTATAAAATATATGTAAAAAAAGGAAATTATTTGAAACCTACACTTATTTTTTCTTTTTTTATTATCTTTTTTATTTCAACTTCAAATATCGCAAGTGGTTTATATAATATTTCAAATGAACAAATTTCTGCAATAACTAAAAAATATGGTAAAAGAGCCCAAAATAGAGTATTACTTTGGGATAAAATGATTGAATCTTCAAAAGATAAAAAAATTCTTCAAAAATTAAAAAATGTAAATGAATTTTTTAATAAAATCAGATATTCAACAGATGAAAAACATTGGAGAAAAAAGGATTATTGGGCAACTCCTTTTGAATTTATGGGTACAGGTGCTGGTGATTGTGAAGATTATGCAATTGCAAAATATTTTTCATTAAGAAAATTAGGTGTACCTGACCATAAACTAAGAATTACCTATGTTACCTATCAAAAGAAAAGAACTAAATATGAACAAGCTCATATGGTTTTAACTTATTACCATAAAGTTGGTTCCACTCCAATCGTTTTAGATAATATTGATAAGAAATTACAATTAGCATCAAAAAGAGATGATTTAAAACCCGTTTATAGTTTTAATGCAAATGGTCTATGGCAAGCGAAAAACAAAGGTTCTGTAAAAATTGGAAAAAACAACTTAAAATCTTGGAAAAGTTTAATGAGTAGAATTTAAAAGGAAAAAAAATGTCTTTATCAAAACAGTTATATATTATTATTTCGTTTATATTTTTTATGATTTTTGCTGGTAATTTTATTATTAGTATTAAAAACACAAAACAATATTTAGAAATAGAATCCATAACCAAAGCGCAAGATACAGCAACATCTTTGGGATTGAGTTTAAAATCATTGTTGGTTAATAAAAAAGATCCTGAAATAGAGTCTATTATTAGCGCTATTGCAAATAGAGGATTTTATAAAGAAATTCGATTAGAAGATGCTTACTTTACTATTAGTGAAAATGAACTAATAGATTCATCAAAAGAGTTAGATGATGATATATGGAAAATTTCTAATTTATCTATTAAAGAGAAATATGGAAATATTGAACTTATTGCAAATGATGATGATTTAACACAAGAGTTATTAGCATTAGAAAATAGTGAATTAGTAGATGAAAGTGAACATGAAGTTAAAAATAAACAATATGTTTTAACTACAAGTCCTAAGTATAAAAATGGCGGAGAAATAGTATTTAATTTTATTGCAACAAATAAAGAAGGCATAAAGAAAAATATATCTACAAAACTTATTGTAAATAAAGTTATAACAAAAGTATCAAGAAAAGAAAAATTTGATTATGTTCCTGCATGGTTTATTGATTTAATAAAAATAAATCTTGAAGAAAAACAGAGTGAAATTTCAAATGGTTGGAAAACAACTGCAATTATTTATGTAAGTGCAAATGCAGGTGATGCTTATGCTAGACTTTATGAAGAAGCAAAATCTGCTATTATTTATGCAACAATTGCTTTTATTATTGCTATGATAATTTTATTTATTTTTATTCAATATTTATTAAAACCTTTAAAAATGATTGAAAAACTTGCAGCTAATATTGCACTTGGTAAATTTGATACAATTAAAGAACTTCCTGTAACTACTGAAATTAAAAATGTAGCAATTGCAATGAATGATATGTCTACAAAAATTGAGACAATTATTAATAAACTAAATAATAACCTTGAAAATACAACAAAAAAATTATCACAAGATGAATTAACAGGACTAAGTTTAAAACAAAGTTTTGAAACAGATATGAAAAATATGTTTATTAATAAATCAAGTGGATATATCTTCGTAATTAAAATTTTTGATTTAAGTACTTATGCAAAAAGTCATACAAATAATGAAGTTAATATTTTTATCAAGAAATTTGCAAATATACTAAAATCATGTAAATGCAAAAAAGATTTAAAAACAACTGCTTATAGATTTTTTGGTTCAGAATTTGCATTAATTGGTCATGAATTTACTTATGAAGATGCTGTTTCATTTACAAAAAAATTAAAAAAACATTTTGAAGAGTTATCAATTGAAATTAATAAAAAAGATATTGTCCATATAGGAGCAAGTCCATTTAATCCAATTGGTACAACGCCTCAAATACTTCAAGGTGCAACAGAAGCTTATGCAAAAGCTACATTAATTGGTTCAAATGAAGCATTTATTAGAGATTCAAATGATTTATCAAGAGATATGGAATCTTGGAGAGATTTAATTTTTGATATTATTGATAATTCAAAATTTAATGTTCAGTATATTGGTGATGCAAAACTTCTAAATGAAAATAAAACTTTAGTAATGCAAGAAGCATTTACAAGTGCAAGTGATGATGATGGACTTGATATTCCAATTGGTACATTTGTTTCAATTGCAGAAAAATATGAAAGAGTAATTGACTTTGATAAAAAAGTTATAGAAAAAGTAATAAATCATATTTTACAATATAAAATTACTCATGATATTTCAATTAATTTATCTTTAGAATCAATTAATAATACAAGCTTTATTTCATGGCTTGAAAAAGAGATTATTAAACATAGAACAATTGCATCACAACTAGTATTTTCAATTACAGCTTATGCAGTTGCAAAAGATGTTGATAAATTTAAATTCTTTGCAGATGAAGTACATAAATGTGGAGCTAAAGTTATTATTAAAAGATTTGAAAGTAAATTTATTCCATTAAATAATATCAAAGATTTAAATTTAGATTATATTAGATTAGCAAGAGATTATACTCAAAATATTTCTAATGACAATTCAAAACAAAGTTTTGTAGAAGCAATTGCTGAACTTTCTACACTTTTAAATATCAAAGTATTTGCAGAAAATGTAAAAGAAGATACAGATTTAGAAGTAATTACTGACTTTAACTTATATGCAGCAAGTAGATAAACTCTACTTGCACAAAACACTTCTAAATCATTAATACGCTATTAATAATTATGTATTATAATTTCTGCTTTAAATAAAGGAAATAAATGTTCGATAAAGTATTGAAATTTTTTGTTGAAAATTCAAGAGTTAACTATACACTATTTGTATTAGTATTTGCTATTGGAATTTGGTCTTATAATAAAACAGCTAAAGAGATTTTTCCAAGTTTTGAACTTGATATGATTTCAATAAAAGGCTCTTATGCAGGAGCTTCTGTTGATATTCTAGATAAAATGGCTGTAACTGAAATTGAAGATAATGTTAAAAACATTGATAGTGTTGATATTATGACAACAGTTATATCTCCTGGTCGTTTTTCTATTGTTTTAGAGCTAAAAAAAGGCAAAGATAAATATAACGAAGCTAATAAAATAAAAGATGCTATTACACTTATAAAGTCAAATCTTCCATCTGATATGAATGAACCAAGTGTTAATGTTCTAGAGCGAAAACGTTCTGTTGTAGATATTTCACTAACTTCAAATAAATATACAACTGATGAATTAAAACCATTAGCAGAAACTTTAAAAAGTAAAATTTTAGGTGTTGAAGGTGTTAATGATATTACTATTTATGGTGATTCAGATAGATATTTTGAAGTATTACTTGATGATAAAAAAATAGAAGCATTTAATCTAAATAAAAATGAAATATTTAATGCAATTTCAACTTTATCATATATTTTTCCTATTGGTAAAATAGAAGACCCTAAAAAACACTATTATATCTCTACTTTTAATGGTGCTAAAAATGCAAAAGATTTTGCAAATACTCTTCTTAAAATTGGTAATAAAAATCTATATATAAGAGATATAGCAACTATTTCAAAAAAGTATGAAGACTCCTCAACTTTGTACTCTTTTAATGGTAAAAATGCACTATCTTTAGCAGTTGAACAAAACGATACAGCAAATGCTATCCAAATAGTACAAGATATTAGAAAACTTCTTCCTCTTTTAGAAAAACAAAATCCTGATATAAATATATCAGTTGCTGATGATAATAGTGAAAGAATTCAAGATAGATTAAATATTGTAGTTTCTAATATATCTTTAGGAATTATACTTATTACTATTTTAGTAATGATTTTAATTAATTTTAGAATGTCTGCAATTATTGCTATTGGTATTCCAACGTCATTTGTTATTGCTGCTATTTATATGTATCTAAGTGGTTATACAATAAATATGATATCTCTTGTTGGGGTACTTATTGCAATTGGTATTGTTGTTGATGATGCAATTGTTGTTAGTGAAAATATTCAACAACATATAGAAGAAGGATACCCTCCAAAAGAAGCTGCGATAATGGGTGCAAGAGAAATGGTAAAACCTGTAACTGTTGCATCTATTACAACACTATTTTCATTTTTACCTATTTTAATGATTAGTGGAACTATGGGTGAAGTTATGAAACTTATTCCTATTGCTTTAAGTGCATTAGTTGTAGCTTCACTTATTGAATCATTTATATTCTTACCAATTCATGCGGCACATATGCTTAAAAGTGGAGCAAAAGTTACATCATGGGAAAAAGCAAATAAAGTTTACAATAAGATTATTCACTTTTTTATGAATTGGAAAAAAACATTTTTAATAATATTTATTGTAATGGTTCCTGTTTTAACAGTTATGCAAATAAAGAACTCAAAATTTCAACTATTTCCTAAATTTGATGCAACGGATATAAAAATTTCTCTAAAAGCAAATGAAAATACAACACTTGAAGATTCATTTAAAATTGTACAAGAAATAGAACAAGAGTTTATGAAAGAACAAGATAAGTTTTTTATTAGAAGTATTGATTCTGTTGCTGGATTTAGAAGAGATGTAGGTGGAAACTCTGAAAACTTTCCTTATGTTATGTATATGACAATAGAACTTCAAAAACTAAAACCAACAAGTTTTTTAGATAAGTATATAACTCCAAATCTTAGTTTTTATTATGATGAAGAAGGTCGAACTAGAACTGAAAAATCAAGACAAATTGCAAAAAGACTTAAAACTTTTATTGAAAATAAAAACTTTGTTAAAAAATACAATTTAGAAGAAATGTCTGTTTTAGAGAAAAAAGTAGGTCCTGTAAAAGCTGATGTAAAAATAGGTCTTATTTCTCATGATAATCAAAAAATCATAAAAGCAATAGAGAGTTTACATAAAGAGATTGAATCAATTGAAGGAATTAAATCTGTATCTAATTCACTAAAATTTGGAATTGATGAAATTAAAATTAAAATAAATCCTTATGGAGAACAATTAGGAATAACAGAGTCATTTATTGGAACATACCTATCAAATCTTTATTTATTAAAGAAAAAGGCTGTATCTTTTGATGATAAAGAGATGTTAGATATCAAAATACAATCACAAAATAAAGATGATTATCATAGTTTTAAAAATACTCAAATCCCTTTAAATGATGGAACATTTGTAGCACTAGAGCAAATAGTTGAAC
The DNA here is from genome assembly GCF_041821165.1 of Poseidonibacter sp. Classification (NCBI taxonomy): domain Bacteria; kingdom Pseudomonadati; phylum Campylobacterota; class Epsilonproteobacteria; order Campylobacterales; family Arcobacteraceae; genus Poseidonibacter; species Poseidonibacter sp. The sequence goes on from NZ_JBGUES010000033.1 coordinate 9,010, forward strand.
TTAATACAATTAGAGCTTTTGAGCAAGTTATTAAAGACCAAGGTGAAAAGAATTTCTATATCTTTGCAAATGTTGACCCTGATATTATAACTTCAACAGAAGTAGTAGAAAAAATACAACCAAGCTTAGATAAATTAAAAGAAGATGGTATTAGACTAATTTTTAAAGGTGAAGCTGAGAAAAAGAAAAATCTAAAAAATGATATGCTTTTAGCAACTGCTTTAGCACTAGTTTTAATTATGCTTGCAATGCTTTATTTATTTAATTCATTTAGAGAAACATTTATTGTTATGAGTATTATTCCTTTCTCAATTCTAGGCGTTTTAATAGGTCATAAGGTAATGGGATTAAATCTATCTATGCCTTCAATGATTGGAGCTTTAGGACTTGCAGGAGTTGTTATAAATGATGGAATTATTATGATGACCTATTTAAAGAAAGCAAAAACTTTAGATGAGATATTTCAAAGAGCAACAAAAAGATTTAGACCTATTATTATTACAACTGTAACTACAATAATTGGAATGACATCACTTATCTTTTTCCCAACAGGTCAAGCTGTAATTTTTCAACCAATTGCTATTGCACTTGGATTTGGTCTTGCATGGGGAACAATACTTAATCTTATTTATTTACCAGTTCTTTATACAATCTCACATAAACTTAGAAAAAAGTAAGACTTTTGTCTTACTTTAAAGTACAAATATAAAACTTTTAAGAGCTGAAATACTTAACTCATAAGGCTCTACATTTATCTCTTTTAAAGATGCTTCTACATTTGCAAGCATTAAAGTTATTAGAACTTCAAAAGAAAAATTTGAGTGTGAAAAAACAGTTTCTTCATTGTTTTTAATATATTTTAACTCTTTTATTATATTTAAATCACTAATATCTTTTTTCATTAATTCTAACTGCCAATTATTTTGCCATGTTACAAATAGATAGTTATCATTATTATCTGTTGCAGTTCTTATTTTCCATCTAATAACTTGTAAATACTTATAAAGTGTTAGCATATCCAAACTATTGTACTGCATTGCTGTAAATTTATGATTTTCATTTAATAAGTATGCTTTATAAATTAGTTTGTACAAACCTATAATTAATAAATCATTTCTATTACGCACCTCTTCTTTTGAAAAAGCATGTAAAAAATATTCTTGATAAGTATGTAGTTTTTTATTATCTTGAATTAGATTTATATAGTCTTGATTTGTTTTAATTTGATTATAAATATCACTTCTAATGTTTTTATTATAAGCACTTGGATTTCGTAAATCTAGTTTTTTCTTATAATCTATTAGATATTTTAATACTTGATTTTTAGAGTTAGTTAATTTTATTGCTGAGTTTGTTTGAGCTATACTTCGGACGTTGTCTTGAGTAAAAGAACAGCCTTGAAAAAGAAAAATAAAACTAATAAGTAAAACAAGTTTATAAAATTTTATCTTCATTTTCAAGCCTTTTTAATTAAAAGCTATTAAGAAATAGCCTTTAATTCATTTTCAATTTTTTCTAATTTATTTTTTGCATCTTCTAATGCTTTTTTATTTTCTGCAACTACAGATTCAGGTGCATTTGCTACAAATCTTTCATTTGATAACATTCCATTTAGTTTATCAAATTCTTTTTGTGTTTTCTCTTTTTGTTTAGTTAATTTATCAATAATTGGACTCATATCAATCTCAGAAGTTGGAAGATACACTTCTAAATTGTCAGATACATCTGTAATTGAGTTTTCAACTTTTGCATCTACAAACTCAATATTTTCAACTTTTGCAAGTTTTTCAATAAATGGTTTTGCAACATCTTTATCAATAGAAACATCTAATTTAATATATGCTTTTGCAATTTTAGAATTACCCATATCTATAACAACTTTTGCACGTCTAAGAGCTGTAATTGCTTCTTCGATAATAGCAAACATTGATTCTACTTCTTCATTTTTAGCAATATTTTTAGGGAAGTTACAAACCATTAGAGAATCAGCACCCTCTTCTAGTGAAGTTCCTGATAAATTATGATATAAGAAATCAGAAATAAATGGCATAAATGGTGAAACCATTTTTAATGTTTCTTTGAAAATTGCACCTAATTCAACAATAGACTCTTTTGAAGCTTTTGAGTACTCAATACCCCAATCACAGAATTCAGTCCATACAAATTTATATAAAATTGATGCAGATTCATTGAATTTAAAACTTTCAAGAGATTCTCTTACATCTTCAACTGCATGAGATAATCTTGATTGCATATAAAGACCTAGTGGTGTTTTAATCTCAATATCATTTAAATCAGGGAAAGTATCAACATTCATTGTTAAGAAATTAGACGCATTATATAACTTATTTGTAAAGTTTCTAAATTGCTCTAAGTTTTTAGCACCAAGTTTAATATCTCTACCTTGAACAGCTAAATATGCCAGTGTAAATCTAATAATATCAGCAGAATGCTCTTCAACCATATCAAGTGGGTCGATTACATTTCCTTTTGATTTAGACATTTTTGCACCTGTTTCATCTCTAACTAATGCGTGCATATAAATATCTTTAAATGGTAGTTCACCTTGGAAGTGATCACCCATCATCATCATTCTAGCAACCCAGAAGAACATAATATCAAAACCAGTAATTAAAAGTGAATTTGGATAGAAGTTTTTCATATCTTCTACTTCATTATATAAATCTTCTAATTTACCGTTATTCCCCCAACCTAATGGTGACATTGCCCATAAAGCAGATGAGAACCAAGTATCTAAAACATCTGGGTCTTGAGTATAATGTTTTTCTCCACATTTTGGACATTTTTCTGGAGTATCATTTTTGTCAGCCCATTGATGATTACATGAGTTACAAGTAAATACAGGAATTCTATGTCCCCACCAAAGTTGTCTTGAAATACACCAAGGTCTTAACTCATCCATCCATGCTGTATATGAGTTAATCCAGTGTTGTGGGTGGAAGTTATTATGTGCTTTTGTTTTATCAATTGAAGATTTTGCAATTTTCTCAGATAAGAACCATTGTTGAGAAATAAATGGCTCAACAATATTTTTACATCTATAACAATGCCCTACTTGATGAACATGTTCTTCAATTTTTACAATATATCCTGCATTTTCTAAAGCTTTTACAATAATAGGTCTAGCTTCAAGTCTTTCAAGTCCAGCAAACTCTCCACAGTAATCGTTTAAAATACCTTTTTCATCAAATACTTTAATAAATTCTAAATCGTGTCTTTTCCCTACTTCGTAGTCATTTTGGTCATGTGCAGGAGTTACTTTAACCACACCTGTTCCAAATTCCATATCAACATGAGAATCAGTAATAACTTTGATTTTTCTATCAGTTAAAGGTAATAATACTTCTTTTCCTACAATATCAGTGTATCTAGAATCATCAGGATGAACCATAATAGCAGTATCACCAAAGTATGTTTCAGGTCTTGTAGTTGCAACTTCAAGTTCTCCTGAACCATCTGCAAATTTGTAAATCATAGTATAAAACTTACCATTTACTTCTTCATGCTCAACTTCTATATCTGATAATGCACCATCATGTGTACACCAGTTTACCATATAGTTATTTTGTGAAATATGACCATCATTGTATAAAGATACAAAAGCTTCTTTTACAGCTTCTTTTAAACCTTCATCCATTGTAAATCTCTCACGTTTCCATGCAGGAGTAACTCCTAGTTTTCTCATTTGATGAACAATATTTCCACCACTTGTTTCTTTTTGTAACCAAGCTCGCTCTAAAAACTTCTCACGTCCAAGTTCTTCTTTTGTAGTACCTTCTGCTAATAATTGTTTTTCAACTACATTTTGAGTTGCAATTCCAGCATGGTCTGTTCCTGGTTGCCATAAAGTTTTAAAGCCATCCATTCTTTTGTATCTAGTGATAATATCTTGTAATGTAAAAGTAAGTGCATGACCAATATGTAAGCTTCCCGTTACATTTGGTGGTGGCATCATAATTGAGAAAGTTTTTTGTTTTCCACTTTCATCTAGTTCTTGAATTGATTTATTTCCTTCAATTTCAAAATAACCTCTATCTTCCCAGATTTTGTAATAGTTATCTTCTACTTTTGATGGTTCGTATTTTTCTTTTTCGCTCATTAAAAATTCCTAATTATTGGTTAGATTTTATGTGTAATATATGCGCGATTATAGCTAAGAGTGTCTAAAAAAAAAGAATTTGAGTATTTTAGAGGAGTTTTATTTATCAGATTTTTTATAATAAGTTTTAATAGTTAAGCATAGAGCTTAACTATTTAAGATTTTCACCCTTCTTTCTCATCTTTTACCATTCCAGCTTCTTTTAAAAATGGACTTGCGATAAATGATAATTTTTTGATTTTATCCGATTTGGCATATGATAAATAAAGTATATCTTTTGCTCTTGTTACTGCTACATAAAAAAGACGTCTTTCTTCTTCTAAACTACCGCCTTTACTCATAAGTTTTCTATTTGGAAATCTTCCGTCCATTAAATCAATTACATAAACTTCTTTAAACTCCAAACCTTTACTTGCATGAACAGAAAGTAAGTTTACTCCATCACCCTCACTCATTTCAGAACCACCTAAAATCATTGAGTTAATAAACTTTGTAAGTTCTTGGAAGTTTCTTGATAAGTTTTTTAGAATCATTACTTTTCTATTAATTTTTGCTAATGATTTTGTTTTTTGTGTTGGATGAATTGTTCCATCTTTTTGTGTTGCTCTTTTTGTTGATAAAAAATCTTTTAATTTCGAATACATCATCGATGATGAAATACTTGTTACTAAGCTTTCTGGAACTTTTATTCTTCTTAAATGTTTCATTAATAAATAAAAGTCATAAATATATTTACCACCATCAACACCTAGTTTTGGATGTTTTAAAATTGGATTTGATAAATAAGCTTCTTCAAAACCACAATCTTTAAACTTAGATACAGAACCTAATTCTAAAAAATCATCAAAAAGTCCAAGCTGTCTATTTTTTACTTTTCCTGTATCATAAGGATTTTTAATATCTGGATTTGGATGAAATAATCCTTGCATTAAATCGCCATTACCTAGTTTTATTAAAGCATCAAAGATATCTTTTGCAATCGCTTTTCCAATACCTTTACCATGCTCTAATACATGAATAAATGCCATCATATCATTATGTGAAACTTGCATAACTAAAATATCTAAGATAAATTTTACTTCAACAGAATCAAAAAAAGACATACTTCCTTTTCTTTTTGCAGGAATATCAAACTCTCTAAGATTTGCTTCTATTCCATCAGCACTTGAATTGTTTCTAAAAATAATAGCTATTTCATTATGTTCGGTACTACTTTTTGCTATTAGTTCTGAAATATGTTGATATTGTGAAAATGATTCATTAAAAGCTAAAAGCCTTGGTTTAATTGTTTCATCAGTTCTTACAACTTCTAAGTTCTTTGCATAAATTCTTTCATTATGTTCAATAACTTTTGTTGCTAAATCTAAAATTGGTTTTGTTGAACGATAATTTTTTCTAAGAGTAAAAACCGTTGCATTTGGATATCTTGTTGAAAATGTAGAAATAATCCCAATATCAGAACCATTAAAAGCATAAATACTTTGGTCATAATCCCCAACACAAAATAAAGATTGAGGTTTAAAGGCATCTAATAATCTTCCTTGTAAAGGATTTGTATCTTGATATTCATCTACAAGTAACTCTTTAAAATTAAAATCATGCTCTTTTAAAGTATCAAGCATAATAGTTAGTAAATCATCAAAATTTGCATAACCATATTTAATTTTTAATTTATTAAATTCATCAACTACATCTTCATAAATTAATGTATATACTTCATGTGCTTCATTTTTGTCTTTTATCCAAGTTGCAAAATCTTCACCTGTATTTGAGTTTAAATATAAAGAGTATAAATCATATAAATAGCCACCATCATAAGGGTTTGCATCTTCTGCTCTATCATAAAAAACTCTTTTTTCATAAATAGATTTAAACAAAGTTTTTAATTCACTTGGTTGTTTTAGAGTAATATTTATATTTAGTTGTTTTAATAATTTATAAGAAACAGAATGAAAAGTACCTGCCATTATTTGTTTAGCAATTGTTTTACCAAAAAATTTAGCAACTCTTGCAACCATTTCTGCTGCTGCTTTATTTGTAAAAGAAAGAAGTAGTATCTCTTCTGGTTTTACACCACTATTAATAAGGTTTGCGATTCTTCCTACGATTGTAGAAGTTTTACCTGTTCCTGCACTTGCTATGATTAAATTATAGCCCTTTGGACAAGTAGCTGCGCTTAGTTGTTCTTCATTTAGATTAGATAAAGGCATTAGTTAGTTATTGTATTTTCATATAGTTTTGTCATTTCGCAATAGTAGCATAAAAACTATAAAAAGGCATAAAAAAAGGGCACCGATTTCTCGATGCCCTTTAACACAAGGAAACATAAAAAATTATTATTTAAGAAGTTCAATCTTAAAAAATCTTTATAAATAAGTCGCTGCGTCAACCTATCTATGAATAAATTATAACAGTAGTGAATTAACTAAAACCTAATAGATGATTAATAGATAGTTAACCTGTCACTATTAAACTACTTTTGTGAGTGTTTTTTTACAATTTGTTGGATTAATTTACAATAAGCAATACCCAAAATAGCAAGTATATATCCAAACTGTAAAATTGAAATTGATTTTTGTGCCATTACCCAATGAATTGTAATTAAAATCAATGCAAGATAAACTGATTTATGATATTTATTATATTTTCTAAATAGTTTTTTTGTTGATGTTATACTCATAAATACTAAAATAAAAAAAGCAATCATTCCTAAATAAATAAATGGTTTATCAATTGTTTCTTCAACAATAAATAAAAAATCAAGTTCTGCATCAAATACAACAAAATTTAGTAAATGTAATAAGGCATAAAAGAAACCAAATAGACCTATTAATCTTCTATATTTAATTAGATTTATTTTATCTTTAATCAAAGAAATACAAATGGAAAAAAATATAATCACAGTTGCACTTGCTCCTGTGATTACATAAATATACTTAATAGGATCAGTTATATCTTCTAATACAAAAACTTTAAAAGCTAAAAATAGTAAAGGAAGCAATAAAATTAAGGATATTGATAATCTTTTCATTAGATATACTTTCTTAAATCCATTCCATTATATAAATGCCCTACTTCTTTTTCATATCCATTAAACATAAGAGTTCTTTGTTTTAAAAATTTTCCTAAAACTCTTTCTCTTTTTTGAGACCATCTTGGATGATCAACATTTGGATTTACATTTGCATAAAAACCATACTCTCTACTATTTGATTTTTGCCAAGTATTTAAAGGCTCTTCTTCATGAAATGATATTTTTGATATTGATTTAATAGATTTAAAACCATATTTCCAAGGTACAACTAATCTTAAAGGCGCACCATTTTGCTTAGGTAAAATTGAACCATAAAGTCCAACTGCTAAAAATGATAGATCATTCATTGCTTCATCCATTCGTAAACCTTCTACATACGGATAATCAACAGCTCCAAATACACCTCTTCTTTGGTCAGGAAACATATCATCATCATATTTTGTTTCAAATCTTATATATTTAGCTTTTGATAATGGTTTAGCCAATTTTATTAAATCTGCAACAGTAAAACCATTCCATGGTACAACCATTGACCACCCTTCTACACATCTAAATCTATAAATTCTTTCTTCAAGTGTAAATTTTTTTATTAAATCATTAACATCAATTGTAAATGGTTTTTCAACTAAACCACTTATTTCAACTTCCCAATTATTTGTATCTAAAGTATGAGCTAAATCTTTAACTCCACCTTTTGAAGTTGTAAATTCATAAAAATTATTATATGTTGTTATTTGTTCATAAGTATTTAAGTCAAGATTATTTATATTTTTATCTTTTAAATATTTTAAATTTGGTACAGGAATATTATCTTTTGCTAAAGCTTCTATTAATGCACCTGATGTTACTAATGCAGCAGCACCTAGTTTTAGGAAAGTTCTTCTACTATTAAATAATGCTTCAGGTGTTACTTCATTTTCTGATATATTCCAAGATGGTTTTTTAATTATATTCATACATATCCTTTTATTTTTATGTAGTAATTTTATTACTTTAATGTAAAGGATATGTTTAGTAAATAATTTATTTACCTTTTAAAAGTATAGTTAAATATTTTATTGACCAAATAATTAAACCACAAATTAATAGTAAAGCAGAAAGATTTAAAAAGAAAATATAATCTAAATTTGTGTTAATTGAAAATGATGCAAACAGTCTTAAAAATGCAACAACTTGAACCAAAATAAATATCACAATTGCAAAAAAACTAGCATGAGGTGTACTTCCTGAATGTCCTAAAATAACTCTTGTTCCAAAACCAATTAAAACAGTTAAAAAATAGCCTAAAGCTAAAGAGTGAATAACTGCTTTTTCAAAAATAAAACTAAAGTTTAGAAGATAAAAAACTGATTCTAAAATTGAAATTAAGAATGCAAAAGGAATCCAATATAAACCAAGATATAAAACCCACATAATAGCAGGAACTTTAAATAGTGGTAGTTTCCATTTTATTAATTCTCTTACAAAAATTATAAATAAAGGAACATCTGATAATAGATTTAAACTAGCATTTTGAAAACTTAATAATATTACTTTTAAAGCTAATAATGAAAATACAATAAGAACAAGATTTTTACTTTTATTTACTATATAGGTAAAAACTTTTGCTTTTGTAAAAAAAGGAATCATTCTTTGAGATATAGTAAAAATAATTCCAAATAAAAATAGATAAAATCCTGCATTTATTGAGATTCTTGCTAAATCATGTGAATAATTAAAATCAAAATTTGAAATAATAAATAAAGCATGAGAAATAAGCCCTGAAAAAAATGAAATCAAAACCCATTTTGTATCATCTTTATTAGCTACAATACTTTTTTTATGAATAGAATAAAGTAGTTTAAAACTTAAAATTTGAGCAATAAACATTAAAACTTGAAATATAATTGTTACTTGTGAATAAAAAATTAGTGATAGAAATATTCCTAAAGAACTAAATAAATATAAATGAAATAGTTGCATATAGTCATGTACTTTTATTTCAGCTTGAGATAAAAATTTTGGGAAAACAACAAATAAAAAGCCTAAGAAAAATTGAATAAAGATAACAAAAATCATAG
>NZ_JBGUES010000034.1:0-18124 GCF_041821165.1 Poseidonibacter sp.
GCTATTTTAGAAGATAAAGATAATAGTATTGAACTTTTAAATAAAAACTTAGATAATCAAAAAGAGTTACTAAAATCAAAATTAGAAACAATAAATTTAAATATAGAAGAGATAGAAAAACTAAAAGCACTATTATTTTCATATACTCTAAAAGATAAAGAGCAAATAGCAGAAAAGCAAAATTTAGAACAAAAAGTTGAAAAACAAAAGAATTTGATTAGTTTAAAAGATGAAGAGTTAATTATGCTTGAAAACAAACTAATTATTCAAAGTAAACTTCATCAAAAAATAGTAGAAGAGTTTGATATAACAAAAGTAAAAATCAAACACCTAACAGGTATTAAAATAAATGTAATATCAAAACTTAGAGAAAAACTTGGTTCTTCAATAAATATAGATAAAAACAGTGGGGCAATTGTATTTTCATCAAATATATTATTTGACCAAGGTAAATATAAATTAAAAGAAGAATCAAAAAAAGAGTTAAAAACAATTTTAAAAAAATATTTACAAGCACTACTTGAAGATGAAAATATTAGAAAATATATTCATAGTATTACAATAGAAGGTCATACAAATAGTGATGGTTCATACTTAAGTAACCTAGAACTTTCACAACAAAGAGCTTTAGAAGTTATGCAGTTTTTATATACATCAAATATAGCCAATAAAAAACTTTTACAAAAATATATAAATGCAAGTGGACGTTCATACTCTGATATTATTTATGATAATAAAAATGTAGAAGATAAAGATAAATCAAGAAGAATAGAAATAAAGTTTAGAATTAAAAATGAAACAGCAATAAAAGAACTTCAAAACTTTTTAGGAGAAAAACTGGGAGATAAAAAATGAATGAAGAAATTTTTAAACCCAAAAAACTTCAAGAATTAAGTGAAAAAATTAAAATCAAAAAAGAAGAAAAACTCACTTTTTTTCAAAAAATCATAAAGGCACTTTTATCATGAGTTTTATTAGGATTTATATATGAAAAGAAGAAGTTTTATTAAATTTTCTACACTAAGTATTTTTTTGTTTTCAAAAGAATCTTTAATTGCTAAAACAATCTCTTCAAATGATTTATTGCTTTTAGATAATGTATATGAAGTGTTGTTTCCAAAAACACAGCAAATGCCAAATGCTAAAGAGTTTGGCGCAACAAAGTTTTTACTTGAGAATATTAATCATAAAAGTTTTTTAGATTATGATAAAAACCTTATTGTTCAAGGAAGTAAAGATTTTATTTCAAGTTTTCCAAACTTTTTAAATCTATCAAAAGAAAAACAAAAAGAGCTAATATACTCAATTGTAAATTCAAATGATTATGCTCAAACATGGCTTTCAAAATTAGTATATTTTGGTATTGAGGCTTTATTTTCAGACCCTATTTATGGTGGAAATACTAATCAAATTGGATGGGAAAGTGTTAATCATAAAATTGGATATCCAAGGCCTCAAAAAAGATATGGACTAAGGTTGTGATGTATGATTTATGATGTATGTGTTATAGGAAGTGGAGCTGGTGCTGGGCCTATTATTTATGAGTTAAGTAAAAAAGGTCTTAAAGTTTGTGTTTTAGAAAAAGGTGATTTTTATAAAAGAAGTGATTTTTCAAAAGATGAATTAACAAATGTTAGAAGAAATATTTATACACCAAAACTAAAAGATGAATATCACACAGTTGAAGAGTTTATAGATAATGAATGGATTAAATTTCCAACCTATGATACTCTTTGGAACTTTTGTAATGGAAACCTAGTTGGTGGTTCTTCAAACTTTATGAGTGGATTTTTTTATCGATTAAAACCTGATGATTTTAAACTTGCTTCAAAATATGGAAAACTGGAAAACTCAAATATTCAAGATTGGCCTATTTCTTATAATGACTTAGAAAAGTATTATGATAAAGTTGAAAAAATCATAGGAGTTTCAGGAGAAGTAAGTGATTATAAATTTGCAGAACCAAGAAGTTCAAAAGATTTTCCATATAAACCCTTAGATGAACATCCAATAGTAAAACTTGTTGATAAGGCTTCTAAAGATTTAAACTTCTCTATTGTTAAAACACCAAGAGCAATACTAAGCCAAAAACATCAACATAGAAATGAGTGTTATTACTCAAACTATTGTGGCTCATATGCTTGTTCAAGTGGAGCAAAAGGAAGTTCAAGAGAAGCATTAATCATTCCAGCATTAAAAACAAATAATCTTAAAATTTTTACAAATGCAAATGTTATAAAACTAAATACAAATAAAGATAAAAAAATAAAATCAGCAACTTATCTTACAAAAGAAGGAAATAAAAAAGAAGTTCATGCAAAACTTTTTGTTGTAGCTGCTCAAGCTGTTGAAACTTCAAGATTATTACTTAATTCAAAAGATGAAAATTTTTTAAATGGTCTTGCAAATAACTCTTTGAATATAGGTAAGAATTTTCTATCTTCAAGTGGAGGAGTTGTAAGTGGAGTTTTTGATGAAAGCAGTATGAATTTAAAAGATTTATTAACTCCTGGTCTTTTTGTAAATAGAGCAATAAAAGATTTTTATTTTACAAAAGAGTTCAAAGGTGGAATGATTGAATTAGTATTTGATCATGCAAACCCAATAAGAAAAGCAAACTTTTTAAAATGGGATAATTCAAATAATTTAATTATAGGAAAAAACCTACAAGATAAAATTTATAATGATTTTACAAAAAGAAAAACTCTAAATATGGAAATATTTGCAGATTGGACACCAAATGATAATGCATTTATTAGTGTAGATGAAAAGTATAAAGATAAATATGGAATTCCTGTTGCAAATATTAGAATAGGCGCTCATAAACAAGACTTAAAAGTATCAGAATTTTTAGCAAAAAAAGCAAAAAAACTTTTAAAACAAATGGGAGCAAAAGATATTACAAGTAATATCTCAAGCTTACCATCAAGTAATTTATTAGCAGGTGGATGCAGATTTGGAGATAATCCTAAAACTAGTGTTTTAAATAAATACTGCCAAGCACATGAGGTTAAAAACCTTTTTGTAACAGATGGAAGTTTTATGCCAACTGGTGGTTCTGTACCTTTTACTTTTACAATTTATGCAAATTCATTTAGAGTTGCTGATTATATAAGTGAAAATTTCTCTAAGTTAATTTAAAAAAAATAAATTTTTCTACTTAGAGATAAACTCTTTTATATTATTAGCAACCATGTGAATCAATCTTTTTCTAGCCTCAATAGAAGCCCAACCTACATGAGGTGTTAAAACTAATCTATCTTTATTTTTTACTTTTAATAAAGGGTTTGATTCTTCAATTGGTTCTTTTGAAACAACATCAATTCCACAATAAATCTCTTTTAAATCAATAACTTTTGCTAAATCTTCTTCATTTATAATTCCACCTCGACCAAGGTTTAATAAAATAGATCCATCTTTCATTTTATTCATATTTTCAAAATTTAATAGATTTTGTGTATTTTCATTTAAAGGACAATGAATACTTACAATATCAGATGTTTGTAATAATTCATCTAATTCAACTCTTTTATAATCACTATTATTGTTTTTACCACTTGTTGAATAATATACAACATCACAATCAAATGCAGCTGCCTTTTTTGCAAGGTTTAAACCAATATCACCAAGTCCAATAATTCCAACTCTTTTTTTATCAAGTTCATAAAATGGTTTATCAATATGAGTAAAAATAGCAGATTTTTGCCATTTACCTTCATCTACATAGTTCTTATAATAATTTAGTTTCTGAACAAAATGAAAAATCATTGCAAACGATAATTGAACTACACTAGAACTTGAATATCCCGCTACATTTTTTACTTCTATATTTTTTTCTTTTGCATACTCTAAATCAACATTATTGGTACCAGTTGCACTTATACATATTAATTTTAAATTTGAAGCATCCATAATTTCTTTTGAGATTACAACTTTATTAGTAATTACAATATCTGCATCTTTTACTCTATTTTTTGTTTGATTTTGAAATGTTACATCATAAGAAGTAACTTCACCTAAAGTTTTAAAAATATCAACATCAATATCAAAACCTAATGTTGCTCTATCTAAAATAACAATTTTCATATTTAGTTCCTTCTTTGTCCAGATTTAGGATCACTTACTTCTTTTTGCAAATCAATTGATAAGTTATGATAAAAAAGTTCCCCATAGTCTGTTGTTCTATTTATAGTTTCGTATGCTTGTTTTATATCATTTCCATATTTTAATGCATCTTGCAAAATCTTTATAATTTTTATAGATTCTAAAAAGTTTACATGTGATGGTGCTTCAATAGGTGAAGAATAATACTTATGCATTCTTTCAACTAAATTTTTATTTCTTATTTCAATAAATACAGACTCAATTGGTGATTTAAAAAAAAGTATCTTTTGCTTAACATTAATAGAAATATATGTTGTTTCCATTCCATAAATTTTTCTTGAGAATGAATCAAATAAGAAAAGTTTCTTATTGTAGTTATTATTAAACAATTCATATATTAGTTCTAAAATTTTGATTTTTTCTTCTTTAGTATAAAAGTTTCCAATACTTGCAAAACAAAATGCTAATACAGATTTAATTGAATACCATTCAGTTGTATCATAATCATATTTAAGCATTTGATCTATTCTTGCTTGTTTTAATTCTTCTATATCTTTTGAAGTTTTTGTTCTGTACACTTTTTGTACGGCTGTATCTCTATACATAGGGCCAGGAAACTGTGCTTGAATAACAAATCTTCTGTTTTTTTCAAGTTCCATAATATATTTTAAACGTCCATAATAATCTTCATCAATGATTCTTACTTCTTTTTGAGGTATTTGAGTAATTGATTTTAAAAACTCATCACTATTACATCCCTCTTCCCATATATAATCAGGATATCTAAATATACTACAAATTTTGTCTTTTATATCTTTACTAGGTTCAATATCAGTAACATTGTCAATCCATGATGTAACCGTTCTTCTGTCTTTATTTATTAAAGATGCAAACTTTGAAATACTTAAATTTGATCTTTTGAATATTTCAATAAATTTTTCTATGGAATTCTTATAATTCATTCTCAACCTTAATCATAACTTTATAGATAATTGTACCATTTTAAAGCATAAGAACAAATATTGTACATAATGCTATGTTTCTATAAAAAATTGTAATTTGTTATACAAAAATCATACAGTACTAGTTTCACTTAATCATGTATAATATTGCTAACTTAAATTTAAAGGATTTATATGAGCGCAGGAAAAAAATTTAGAGAAGCACTTAAGGAAGAATCTCCTTTACAAATCGTAGGTACAATTAATGCATACCAAGCATTACAAGCTACAAAAGTAGGATATAAAGCTATCTACCTTTCAGGTGGAGGAATTGCAAACGCATCTTATGGTTTACCAGACTTAGGTATGACTATGATTGAAGATGTATGTATTGATATTAGAAGAATTACTTCAATTTGTGATACACCTGTAATTGTTGATGCAGATACTGGTTGGGGACATGCATTTAACGTTGCTAGAACTGTTAAAGAATTTATCAGATCTGGAGCTGCTGGTTTACATATTGAAGATCAAGTTGCTGCAAAAAGATGTGGACATAGACCAAATAAAGAGTTAGTTTCTACTGAAGAAATGTGTGATAGAATCAGAGCTGCTGTTGATGCTAAAAACCAATTAGACCCTGATTTCTACATTATTGCTAGAACTGATGCACATGCATCTGAAGGTCAAGAATCTGCAGTTGCTAGAGCAAAAGCTTATGTTGAAGCTGGTGCAGATGCAATTTTCGCTGAAGCTGTTCATACTTTAAAAGAATATAAAGAATTTACTGATCAAATGACTGTTCCAGTATTAGCAAATATTACTGAATTTGGAGCAACTCCAATGTTCACTACTGAAGAATTAGGTTCAGTTGGAATTGAAATGGTACTTTACCCATTATCAGCATTTAGAGCAATGAATAAAGCTGCTTTACATGTATACCAAGAATTAAGAGACAAAGGTACTCAAGAAAGTACTTTAGAAACAATGCAAACAAGAATGGAGCTTTACGATATGTTAGGTTACCATGAATATGAGCAAAAAATGGATTCATTATTTGCAGCAGGTAAATCGAAATAATTTTATTTCGTTTACCAAAAAAATACGTTTAACTAAAATATATATTTAATATTAAGGAGAGATTATGGGTGGATTAGCAGGTGTTACAGCTGGTGTTTCAGCAATTTGTACATGTGGTTTAGGAAATGGACTTAACTATAGAGGTTATGATATCGCAGATTTAGCTTTAAAAGCAGATTTCGAAGAAGTAGCATATTTATTATTAGTTGGTGAATTACCAAACAAAGCTCAGTTAGCAGATTTCCAAGCAAAAATTATTGCAGGTAGAGATTTACCTCAAGAGTTAAAAGATGTATTAAAAGCTTTACCAGCATCTTCTCATCCAATGGATGTTATGAGAACTGCAACTTCAGCTTTAGGTTGTATGGAACCAGAAGCAGAAGATTTCTCTGATCAAATGGATAAAATCACTAGATTATTAGGTGCATTTCCTTCATTCTTAGTTTACTGGCATCACTGGCATGTAAATGGTAAAGAAGTTGAATTAAAATCTGATGAAACTACAATCGCTGGTTACATCGTTGAAAGATTAAAAGAAAAAACTCCTTTAGCAGTTGAAGTTAAAGCTATGAATGCAATGTTAACTTTATATGCTGAGCATGAATTTAACGCTTCTACTTTTGCAAACAGAATTACTGCATCGACTTTATCTGATATCTATTCTTGTATGACTACTGGAATTGGTACATTAAAAGGTCACTTACATGGTGGAGCTAATGAAGTTGCAATTAAATTTGTACTTGGTTTTGATTCTGTTGAACATGCATTAACTGAAGTTGACGCATTATTCGCTAGAAAAGAAAAAATCATGGGATTCGGACACAGAGTATATAGAGAAGTAGATCCAAGATCTCCTATTGGATTCGAATTAGCAAATGAATTAAAAGAATTACCAAATTCAGACAAAAAATTATTTGATATTGCAAAAGCAGTAAGAGATAAAGTTAAAGCTGATAAAGGTTTACCTGATAATATCGATTTCTTCGGTGGATTAATTTACCACTATATGGAAATTGAAAGATTATATTATACTCCATTATTCATTATGTCAAGAGCTGCTGGATGGGCTGCACACGCATTTGAACAAAGAGCAAATAATAGAATTATCAGACCAAGTTCTGAGTACAATGGTGAAGAACCAAGAGCATTCGTTGCTATGGAAGAGAGAGCTTAGTCTCTTTCTTCACTCTTGTTAACACAAGAAAAGATAAAAAACTTACATAAAAAATACGCTTTTAGTTTAGCCTCAAAAATTTGGGGCTTCTAAAAAATGTGCTAGTGCTACACTATACTGTAGACAAACTACAAATAACGATTGATCACTAGCAACACAATAGGATGGTCAATTGAAAACCTCCCCTATTTTAATTACATAAAATGGATATAAAATATGACAAATGATAAATATCTAAAAAAACTAGAAGGTTTCGATACAAGCTTTTATGATGTAAAAGCAGCTGTTGAAGATATTACTCCTGGTTCTTTTGAAAAACTAAACTACACTTCAAGAGTATTAGCAGAAAACTTACTAAGAAAATGTCCTAGTGAAGATTTAGAAGATTCTTTAATTCAATTAATCGAAAAAAGAACTGACAAAGATTTCCCATGGTTCCCATCAAGAGTTGTTACTCATGATATTCTTGGGCTTACAGCGTTAGTTGATTTAGCTGGTTTAAGAGAAGCAGTTGCAGCAGAAGGTGGAGACCCTAAAAAAGTTAACCCAGTAGTTCCTACTCAATTAATCGTTGATCACTCTTTAGCAGTAGAATGTGGTGGATTTGATCCAGATGCTTTCCAAAAAAATAGAGATATCGAAGATAGAAGAAATGCAGATAGATTCCACTTTATTAACTGGACTAAAGAAGCATTTGATAATGTAGATGTTATTCCTCCAGGAAATGGTATTATGCACCAAATTAACTTAGAGAAAATGTCTCCAGTTATTCATAATATCGATGGTATTGCTTCTCCTGATACATTAGTTGGAACAGATTCTCATACTCCTCATGTTGATGCACTTGGTGTTTTAGCTATTGGTGTTGGTGGATTAGAAGCTGAAAACGTAATGTTAGGTAACCCATCTTACATGAGAGTTCCAGATATTATTGGTGTTAACATTGTTGGTACAAGAGCTGAAGGTATTACTGCAACTGATATTGCATTATCTATGACTTCATTCTTAAGAGAAAACAACGTTATTTCTGCTTACTTAGAGTTCTTCGGTGAAGGTATGAAATACTTAAACTTAGGTGATAGAGCAACAATTGCAAATATGACTCCTGAATACGGTGCATCTGCTGGTATGTTTAGTATTGATGAGCAAACTTTAGATTACTTAACTTTAACTGGTAGAGAATCAGAGCAAGTTAAATTAGTTGAAGCTTATGCTAAAGCAAATGGTTTATGGTCAACTGATTTAGTTAAAGCTACATATGCAAGAGAATTAACATTTGATTTAACAGCAGTTACAAGAAGTTTAGCAGGTCCTTCTAAACCTCATAAATTAGTTCCTACTTCAACGCTGAAAGCTGAAGGAATTACTGATAACACTGTTGAAATTGGTGATACTGATATGCCAGATGGTGCGATTTTAATTGCTGCTATTACATCTTGTACAAATACATCAAACCCAAGAAACGTTATCGCTGCTGGTTTAGTTGCTAAAAAAGCAAATGAATTAGGTTTAAAAAGAAAGCCATGGGTTAAATCTTCTTTAGCACCAGGTTCTAAAATTGTTGAAGAGTACTTAAAAGATGCTAACTTACTTCCTGAATTAGAAAAATTAGGATTTGGTATTGTTGGTTTTGCATGTACTACTTGTAATGGTATGTCAGGTGCACTTGATCCAGTTATCCAAAAAGAAGCTGTAGATAATGATATCTATACAACTGCTGTATTATCTGGAAACAGAAACTTTGATGGTAGAATTCACCCATACGTAAAAGAAGCATTTTTAGCATCACCTCCATTAGTTGTAGCTTACGCATTAGCTGGTTCTATTAGATTTGATATTGAAAAAGATTCATTAGGTACTGATACAAATGGTAACCCTATTACATTAAAAGATTTATGGCCAACTGATGAAGAAATCAACGCAGTTGAAAAAGCTTCAGTTAGACCTGAAATGTTTGGTGCAATTTATGACCCAATGTTTGCAAAAAGTGCATTAAGTGGTATTGAAATTTCTCCATTCTATAACTGGAATACAAATTCAACATATATTAATAAACCACCATACTGGGAAGCTGAATATATGCAAATGCCAGCTTTAAAAGGTATGAGACCATTAGGTGTTTTCCCTGATAATATCACTACTGATCACTTATCTCCATCTAATGCAATTTTACCAACTTCTGCTTCTGGTGAGTATTGTTTATCTAAAGGTCTTCCAGTTGAAGATTTAAACTCTTATGCAACACATAGAGGGGATCACCATACAGCTTCAAGAGCTACTTTAGCAAATCCAAAATTATTTAACGAAATGGTTAAAAATGAAGATGGAACTGTTAAACAAGGTTCTTTAACTAAAATCATGCCAGAAGGTACTGAGTCTAGAATGTGGGAAGCTATTGAAACATATACTACAAGAAAGCAACCATTAATTATCGTTGCTGGTACTAACTATGGTCAAGGGTCTTCAAGAGACTGGGCTGCTAAAGGTGTTAGACTTGCAGGTGTTGAAGTTTTAATTGCTGAGTCAATTGAAAGAATTCACAGAACTAACTTAGTTGGAATGGGTGTACTTCCATTACAATTCCAAGCTGGTGATACAAGACATACTTACGCTATCGATGGTTCTGAAACTTTTGATATCGAAGGTGAAATCACTCCTAGAACTGACTTAACAGTAGTTATGACTAGAGCAAATGGTGAAGTTGTTAAATTCACAGTATTATGTAGATTAGATACTTCTGCTGAAGTTGATGTTTACAAAAATGGTGGTATTTTACAAAAATTCGCTAAAGATGTTATTGCATCTAAATAATTATTAACTAAAACGCATCTTTTGATGCTTTTTAGTATTTTAAAGCTTCTTAAAGAAATCATCTGATTTTTTTCAAAAGTTTTAAACTAAAATATCTTTTAAGGAAACAAAATGGCATACAAACCACAATTTAAAGTAAAAGCTACATATATGAGAGGTGGTACTTCTAAAGGTACTTTTTTCAATATTGCTGATTTACCAAAAGAAGCGCAAGAAGATACAAGAAAAAGAGATAAATTACTTCAAAGAATTGTAGGTTCTCCTGATGTTTATAAAAAACAAATGGATGGTATGGGTGGAGCTTCTTCTTCTACTTCTAAAGCTATCTTAGTTGGTAAAAGTGATGTTGAAGGTCATGATGTTGATTATTACTTCTGTCAAGTAGCAATAGATAAAGATTTTGTTGATATGAGTGGTAACTGTGGAAACTTATCAAGTGCAGTTGGTCCTTTTGCTATTCATGAAGGTTTAGTTGATAATGTGCCTGAAAATGGTGTTTGTTGTGTAAGAATTTGGCAAGCAAATATCAAAAAAACAATTCTTTGTTACGTTACTATGGAAAATGGTATGGTTAAAGAAATGGGTGATTATGAAATCGATGGTGTTGCATTCCCTGCTGAAGAGATTCAGTTAGAATTCGTTGAACCAGTTGACCCATCTGAAGAGTTATTTCCTACAGGTAACTTAGTTGATGATTTAGAAGTTGAAGGTGTTGGTACATTTAAAGCTACTATGATTACTGCTGGTATTCCAACTGTATTTGTAAATGCTGATGCTATTGGATATAAAGGTACTGAATTACAAGGTGATATTAACTCTGATACAGAAGCCTTAGCAAGATTTGAAAAAATTAGAGTTGCAGGTGCTTTAAAAATGGGACTAATTACAGATCCAAAAGAAGCTGAAAGCAGACAACATACTCCAAAAATTGCATTTGTATCACCAGCACAAGATTTTATCACTTCAAGTGGTAAAGAAGTTAAAGCATCAGAGATGGACTTACACGTAAGAGCTTTATCTATGCAACAATTACACCATGCTATGATGGGAACTGCTTCTGTTGCTATTGGTGTTGCTGCTTGTATTCCTGGAACTTTAGTAAATATCGCTGCTGGTGGTGGTGATAAAAATACAGTTACTTTTGGACATCCATCAGGTGCTATTAAAGTAGGTGCTACTTTAACTGAAAATGACGGTAAATACAGTGTTGAAAAAGCTTCTATGAGTAGAAGTGCAAGAATTATTATGGATGGTAATGTTCATGTTCCTGCTGGAACAATGGATTAATATTTATTCAAATATTAATAAGAATTTTCATAAAGGGTCTAGATTTATCTAGACCCTTTTTTTATATAGATAAAGGAATTTTTATAGTAAATTCTTCACCTTTATAGCTTTTATTTTCATACTTATAAGATATTGTTTCATTTAATAAACTACCTTTAAAATGATTTTTTATAATTTCATTTGACATATATAAACCCAAACCTGTACCTTGGCTTTGATGTTTAGTTGTAAAATAAGGCTCATAAATTTTTTCTTTTAAATTTCTATTTATTCCACCTGCATTATCATAAATTTTAATTACTGCATTATTATCTGTTTTATAACACTTTAAAAAAATCAATCTTCTATTTTCACTTTTAACTTTTTCAAGTAAAGCATCTTTTGCATTATTTAAAATATTTATAATTACTTGGATTAACTCAAATTTATATCCAATTATTTCACTTTTATCTAAGTCTAAAATGAACTCAATATTATAAGACTTATATGATGTCTCAAAAATTTCTAGATTTTCTCTTACTATATTATCAATTGAAAATATTTCTCTTTCATTATTTGGATTAAAAAAGTTCCTAAATTTTTCAATAATAGTAGATAAGTACTCTACACTTTTTAAAACTTTCTCTAAATCTCTTTTTCCATCTTTATCTTCAAATATTCCAAGTTGTATTTGAACAATTAAACTTGAAGATATTGTACTTATTAAACTTAAGGGTTGTCTCCATTGATGAGCAATATTACTAATCATTTCACCCATTGAAGCTAATTTTGATTGTTGATATAACATCTGTTCTTTCTTATTATTATCTTGTTGTAATAATTTTACATCATTTATATCAGTATGAAAACCTGTAATTCTATAAGCCTTATTATTTTCAAAAAAAGCTTTTCCTCTTACTTTAATCCACTTATAAGAGCCATCTTTACATCTAAATCTATACTCATCTTCATAAAGATTAGTTTTTTTTGCTAGATGTTTTTTAAGTTTATATATTGTTTTTTTATAATCATCTTTATGAATATGTTCTTGCCAAAATTTAATAGATTGGACATCATCAGACTCATCATAACCAATCATTGATAAATATCTATTTGAACAATAAACTTCATTATTCTTAATATTAATATCCCATAATCCATCTTGAACACCATCAATTGCACTTGAATATTGTTCTTTTACTTCTTTTAATTCTTCGATAATATCTTTTAAATTTAATGCAAAACTATCAAACTCAAGTACATCACTACCTTTATATTTTATATCTTTTCCATCTTTCATTTTATTTGCATAATTAATTAATTCAGAGAATGGTTTAATAATATATTTATTTGATAACAAATATAAGAAAATAAAAACAATAACAATAAATAAAACTAAAAAAGAGATACTTTCTATAAAAGACTCTTTAATTATATTAAAAGAGGAGTTTTTTGATACAAAAATTAAATCCAAAACTTTATCATTAAAAATAGTAATTTTTTTATTTGCATAAATATAATTACCTTTTTTTACAATCTCTTTTTTCTTAAATAAGTCCATATTTAATTTTTCTGTATATGATGAAGTTGAGATTAGTTGGTCTTCAAAATATAAATAAACATCTGTTAGTTGTGCTTTTTCTTTTATACTATTTATAAAAGCAAAGTTATCATTTAATATTTTACCAACATATAAAGTGTATAAAACTCTTCCCGTTTCTTTATCTATGACTTTTTTGTTTCTTAAGATTAAAGGATAATTGTCTCCTTTTATTTGAACATTTACGAAGTTATTATTTAATTTTGAACTATTATTTTTCAATTCTTCAACAATTGATTTTGTATCAAAAAGTGAATTACTATAATCTTTTAGTGTATTATTTTTCTTTAGAAAAATTAAATCAAGTTCATCAATAGCTGTAATATTTGCTAGTTTTTCATTTATTAATTCAATTGAATTAATATTATTTGATAAAAAATTACCAACTTCAAATGCTACATTATTTAGATTTCTTTCTTCATTCTCTAAAATTATTCTAGTAAGGTTGTATGTTTGTTTAAAATAGTCTTTAATATTACTCTCTATACTTTTTTGAGTATAGATATAAAACCAAAGTGAAATTACAATTGAGATTACTATTAAAAATATTAATAAAAGTGTACTATTTATAATTGATAAGGAATACTTTTTATTCTTTAACATCAAAAGTATACCTAAAGGCTCTTTCTCTTAGTTTTTTTAATTCCTCTTTTTTAATATCTTTATCAACTATAACCATTTTTCCTGAGAATATTGTTGGTATTTTATCTTCTTTATCTTCTAAATCTAACTTAATAGCTTCAGCCATTGCAACACCATTATCATCATTCATTCTCATAACTGTAACATCTAATAAATCATCTTCGATTGCTTGAAGTTCACTACTTCCTCCACCCCAACCATTTACTAAAATTTTTCCAGTTAAATTTTTTTCTTTTAGTGCTTCAATTACACCTAAAGCAATATCTGTTGAACAAGCATATATAAATTTAATATCATCATTAAGTGCTAATAAATCTAAAGTTGCATTTTTTGCATTTTCTTTACTTGTATGAGTATAATATTCATGAATAACTTCAAGGTCAGAGTTCTTTGAAACATAATCAATAAATTTTGTTCCTCTCATATATCCAATATAACCATTTGATGTATATAAAACAGCATATTTACCTTTACCATTAGTTTTTTTAATATAATAATCAGCTAACATTTGACTTCCTATCATATGATCAAATCCTACGTATAAAAATGGTTGTCTATCTTCCCATCTTCTTAGTGGTGTTGTAATATTTTGAAGTATTAACTTAGGAGTTTTTTTACTAATAATTCTTTCAATAAATTTTGCATGTTTATTTGCATCAAGAACAAATATTAAATAATCTGTTTTTTCTTTTATAGCTTGTGCTAATAAAACTGATTGTTTTTTTATCTCAACATGAGGTTTTGTAGAGTGCATAATTAACTCATATTTAATTCCAAGTTCATTTAATCTTTTTTCAAAAGATACCTTACTTTTAATCCAATAATCTGTTAATTGTTTTCCAGGGTATACTAATACAATTCTTACTTTTTTATCTTGTTTTTTAATTTCTTGGGCATCTTTTTGAATTATTTCAATAAAATCATCACTAATTGTTTGTTGATTAGAAAAATCAATAAACTCTTGAACACCAAAATAATCTTTATTACCAGCCCATAAAATATTGATTAAAAACATAAATACAAATAGTTTTTTTAATGAATTGTTATGCATAGTAAGTCCTAATAAAAATTTTATAATTATAACATAAGAATAATAAATAGAGTAAAGTAATTATTAGTTAAATAAAGTTGCCTTTATTTAACTAAATTTGAGATTTGTTTGAAAACTGGATTTTTTGCATTTACGGTAAGTTCGAATAATAATGATTCATAAGTTGTTGGAATTACACCTGCTTGAACTAATCTTTTAATTGCCATATCAGTATCTTTTTGTTTTCTTGAACTAACACAATCTGTAACTAATACAGGCTGTAAATTTGCTTCTAATAAGTCAATACACGTTTGTAAAACACATACATGAGTTTCAATTCCTGCAACAATAACAAACTTTTTATTTGCAGCCTTTATTGCATCCATTGTTGTTTCATTTTTACAACATGAAAAAGTAGTTTTTTCAAAATGTACATCGTTATCAACAATTTCTCTTAAAGAAGGAATTGTTTCCCCTATTCCTTTTTTATATTGTTCATTTACAATAAAAGGAACTTCTAATACTTTTAAACCTTGTACTAAAGTAACTAGATTTTTTTCAAGCTCTTCTTTATTTGTCATATGAGGGAACAATCTTTCTTGTACATCAACTAAACAAAATAGTGTATCTTCTACATTTATTCTCATTTTATCTCCTTAAAATAATTGTATCTATCATACTAAATATATATTTAAATATCTTGGAAAATATTGCTAATTAAAGAATTTTAAAAAGGAAATAATTTATAATAGAAGAGAAAACAAAGTAAAAAAAGTTTTTACTTTGTTTGTAAAATTTGTTTTATTTAAATGCTACTTTTTCAGCTCTTTCAAGAAGTTCTTTTGCACCTTGGTCTATAAAAGATAATGCTAATGTTTTACCAACAAGTTCATAGTCATTTATATTAGCTGTAACATCTTCGCAAATTGATTCACTACCATCTGGCATTCCAACAATTGCTTGAACTCTAATTTTGTTTTCATCAAGAATTGTAGCTTTTACACCAATTGGTACTTGACAACCACCTTGTAATGTATCAACAAAGCTTCTTTCAATTGTAGATTCAATATGAGCATCTTTATCATTTAACACTGAAATAAGTTCTACAATTTTAGGGTCAGTTGTAGTTTCAATTCCTAAAGTTGCTTGTCCCATCGATGGAATCATTACATCTGTTTCAATTGGTGTAAAGTATTTAACTTCATTTTCAATACCTAATTTTTGAACACCAGTTGCTGCTAAAATAATAGCATCATACTCACCTGCATTTAATTTTGCAATTCTAGTATTAATATTTCCTCTTAAATCTTTAAGAACAATATCAGGTCTTAATAATTTTAAAGCCATTCTTCTTCTTAAGCTTGTAGTTCCAATTACAGCACCCTTAGGTAAATCAGCAATTGTTTCATACTTATCACTTAATAATGCATCTCTTGGATCATATCTTTTAGAAACTGCTGTTAATTGTAAACCATCTTCAAATTGTGTAGGAACATCTTTTAAACTATGTACTGCTAAATGTGCTGAACCTTCTAGCATTGCAACTTCTAGTTCTTTTGTAAATAAGCCTTTACCACCAATTTTAGCTAAAGGAACATCTAAAATTTTATCACCCTTTGTTACAAACTCTTGTAGAGTAATTTCCATATCTGGATAATGTTTTTGAAGTTCTTCTTTTATAAACTCAGATTGCCATAAGGCCAACTTACTTCTTCTTGTCGCAATTACTAGTTTTTTCATTCTTTATTTACCTTTATACTTATTTATTACCAAGTGTTTGGATTTTAGTTTTACTTGTATCTTTTACACCATTTATAAAAATTGTAGGTGTTCCTTGAACCATTACATCTTCACCCATTTTTATATCTTTTAAGATAATATCTTCAATCTGTTTTTTTGAGATTTCTTCAAGTGTTATTTTTGTTTTAAATACTTTATTAAATCCATCTAAGATAAGTTTATCATCTTTAGAATCTGATTGAAAATATGGTTTCCAGTCTGTTGTATAAACTTTTAATTCAACATCTTTTAAACCCTTCTCTTTTGCTACTTCTGCAATTTTAGATAAAGTTTGTGCAGCTGGATGTAATCTTAAAAGTGGGAAATTATAATAATATAAAGCAATACTATCTTTATTTTTATTTACATAATTTATTACATCTGGGATATATTCCATACAGAATGGACATAATGGATCTGAAAATATTACAACTTTATCTTTTGCATTATGATTTCCTGCAATTAACTTTGATTTATCATAATAAACTTCTGTTAAATTTGGAGTTACTAAATCTTTTAATGACTTACCATTTTCTGAATTTATTAAATCCATTGCAATATATTTTCCATTTGAGAAAATAATATCTTTTGCATTAATTTCTTTATTTTGAATTTTAGCTTTTACATCAAGAATATAACCATGCCAACCTTCTAAAGGAAGCTCTTTTTTTGTGTTAATTGTAATTTCTTGAACACTTACACTTGGATTTTGAGATATTCTTTTTTTCTCAAACTCAATAATATTTTGATCACTTGAATTAGCAAATAATGTTGTAGATAAAACAATTCCTGCTGTTAATAGTTTTGAAATATTTCTCATTATGTTTCCCTTATTTAGTCTAGTTTTGGTTTAGTCTAACTATTTTTTATTAATAAAAAGTTAATACTATGTTCTAGTTCTTACAGTGATTTTTTTAATGTCAAAAAGTTCTTTTGCCTTATTTACCATTATTGAATTCATAACATCATCTAAATCTAACTCTTTTTGAGAAGGTTTTGGATTTGAAGTATTATGCATACTTGCAACGCATCCTGAACCCATCTCAATATCTTCAATCATTGAACCTGTATCATTAGAATTATTTTGGTTATTCTCTTGATTTATTTCTTCTTTTTTTACATCTTGCTGTTTATTTTCTTGTTTTTCTTGAACATTTATATTATTGTTATTTAGAATTTTTTTTTTAGTTTCTACATCTGGACTTTTTGAAAAATCAAGTTCAACTTCATTTCCATAAACATCTTGTGCAAAAGTTTTTATTAAACCAAAGTGTTTATATAAGAACTTTCTATCATCACCTTGTGCATAAGAAATAATTTTTAATTTATTATCTTCATAACCATTAAAAATAAAGTTCTTTTCAAAACACTCACCTAAAGAGTAATCTCTATCATAAACTTTTTCTGTTAAATCTGCATATAAGTCATTTGTTTCTTCAAAAACTTCTTCTTCAAAAGGTACAACTTCTATCTCTTCATAAGTATTAGCGACAACTTGTTCTACTATTTTAGCAGGTTCTGTCTCTTCTTCTTTTTTATTAGAATTTTGAGTAAGAATTTCTTCATTTGAAGGAACTTCATCAAATGGTGTTGGATAAGAAACATTAGGTATAGCACCTACAATATCTAAAGGTACTGTATTGTTTGAACTTTCAATAATAGTTTCATTTTCTTGATTTTCTTTTACTATTCTTGTT
>NZ_JBGUES010000035.1:0-17925 GCF_041821165.1 Poseidonibacter sp.
CTTACAAAGAAAAGGTTTAAATACATTTGAAAATAAAGAGGTTTTTTGTAAAAGCTGTGGGAAATAAATAATAATAGTATTCTCTATATATGAATAATTATAAGTAAAATTAAATTAAGATTATAAAAAATTATATATAATCTTAAGATTATATTAATTTTTATTATGTAAATATATAAAACTTTAAAAGCAAAAAAGGAAATTATCATGAGTAAATTAGTTAAATTAGGCGCTTCAGTTTTATTAAGTATTTCATTCGCATATGCATCAACTCCAGCAGAAGTTGAAGCTTTTGTTAAAAGTGGTGCAGACTATTGTAAAAAAGTTGGTGTAGAGGCATGTTTAAATGAATTTAACGATAATAACGGTAAATTTATTAAAGGTGATTTATACATTTTTGCAGAAGATTTTAATGGTGTGATTACTGCTCATCCTAAAAAACCTATTAAAGGTAAAAATCTATTTAGATATAAAGATAAAGCTGGTAATCAATTATTCAAAGAATTTATTGACAAAGTTAAAGCTGATGGTTCTGGTTGGGTTGATTATGTATGGGCTCATCCTACAACAGGAAAACAAACAGCAAAAACATCATTTGTAATGGGTATTGGAAATGACAATTTAATTGGTGCTGGTATTTATAAATAGTATCTTTTGCTCTTGATAATATATCAAGAGCATTTGTTTATTAACTTAAGTAAATATTGTTTATTTAATTTAATAAATAGATTTTAAGAAAATAATTTAAATAGGAATAAAATATGATTGGAATAAATAATTTGAAAATAGGAAGTAAAATATTAATTGCACCTGCAATTTCTGTAATATTTCTTATTATATTTGTAATATTTTCTAATAATGCACTTAATACAAATAAATCTACATTTAAAGATATTGTTGAAGTTAAATTTGCTTTATACAAAGCCAGTAGTAAATTGTTAATCGATGTTGATTTATATAATTCAGTTTTATATAAAGTTTTTAACTATGCGACAGATGGTTATGAGCAATCTCAAATTGATGAACAATTAGAAGTATTAGCAAAAATCAGAAAAACAATGATTAAAGATATGAAAATATTAATTAGCACTAAACATCTTGACCCTAAGATATTAAAAAGTATTGAAAACAATATTAAAGAGTATAACTTAACAGTTGATGATGCTATTGACATGTTAAGTGTTGATGTGGGTATGGCAACACCAATGTTATCAGTAACTGATGAAGTATTTGAAAAAATCAATAAAGAGTTAGTTCATATTTATAACATTGTAGATAATGAAAATAAAGAAGCTTATGATAGTGCTTTAATTCAAATTGATAACACATTATATACATTATATACATTATCAATTATTGCTATTGTATTATCATTATTTGTAATATTTATTGTTGTTAATTCTATAAAAAAACCATTATTAAAGTTCCAAGAAGGTTTATTAGAATTCTTTAAATATATGAATAGAGAAAAAGAAGAAGTTAATTTAATTGATTTAAATACAAAAGATGAATTAGGTGAAATGGCTACAGTAATAAATAATAATATTACTAAAATACAATTATCAATAGAAAAAGATAGATCACTTGTAGATGGTGCTATTTCTTGTGCGAATAAAGCAAAAAAGGGATATTTAAATGCAAGAATTAAAGGTGAACCTTCAAATCCTGCATTAAATGAATTAAAACATGTTATTAATGAAATGTTAGAAGCAGTTGAAGAAAATATAAAAAGTGCAATGGTAGTTTTATCAAAATATTCTAATTATGATTATAGAGCAAGTATTGATATTTCTGGTATGCATGGTGAATTAAAAGATTTATGTGAAGATGTAAATAGTTTAGGTTCAGCAATTAGCTCAATGTTGGTTGAGAACAGAAAAATTGGTTTACTTTTATCTGATAATTCAGATGTATTATCTCAAAATGTTAATAATTTAACAGATTCTGCAAATAGACAAGCTGCAAGTTTAGAACAAACAGCAGCTGCAATTGAACAAATTACATCAAATATGCAAGAAAGTTCTAAAAATATTTTTGATATGACAACTTTTGCAAATGAAGTATCAAGTTCTGTTTCAGTAGGGCAAGAACTAGCTTCTAAAACTGCATTATCTATGGATGATATAAATGAGCAAACACGAGCAATTGCTGATTCAATTACTATTATTGATCAAATTGCATTCCAAACAAATATTCTTTCACTTAATGCTGCTGTTGAAGCTGCAACTGCTGGAGAAGCAGGAAAAGGCTTTGCTGTAGTTGCTCAAGAGGTTAGAAACCTTGCAAGTAGATCAGCAGAAGCTGCAAAAGAGATTAAAAACTTAGTTGAAAATGCAACTGCAAAAGCAGATGATGGAAAAAATATTTCTGCAAATATGATTGAAGGTTATGAAAAACTTAATAATAATATTCATAGTACTTTAGAATTAATTAATAGTGTTTCTTCATCATCAAAAGAACAGTTCTCAGCAATGGAGCAAATAAATGAAACTGTTAATAAACTTGATGAAGTAACACAGGAAAATGCAGCAACAGCAAGTGAAGCAAATAAAGTAGCTAAAGAAGTAAATACTATTGCTGTACAAGTTGTTTCTCATACTAATGAAAAAGAGTTTATAGGAAAATAAATCGTTAAAATAAAAATATTTGAAGTATTTAGATATACTTTCAAATATAAAATATAATCGGAGTAACATGATTTTTAATGATTTAGAATTAGAAACAAAAAAAGAACTACATAAAGAACTTACAACTTATGCAAACAGTATTGGTGGAATTAACTATTTTCTTTCAATGTTAGAAGAAATTAGAAAAGAAAAACCAAACTGTTTATTAAATAAAACTGCAACATTTCCTTATTCACAAGGTAAAATATCTTGGAATAAATCTATTTATAAAGATACATTAACATTACTTTTTTCAGCAATGAGAAAAGAAGAAAAAGATGGTGATATGTTATCAGGTATTAGTACAAATGATTACAGAAATACTATGAATATGATGAAAACTTTAAAGCCTGTTGGACTTACAATTAGACCAAAGAATTCTGAAGATGGAGAAGGATTCTCTTTTTCAATTTTAGATGCAAGTCAAAGTAAAAAAACAAAAGTTTCATTAATTTTTAAAATTATCTTTTTTTATAATGTAGATTTTGCAAAAAATGTTTTAACTTACGAAAATACTCAAGGTTAATTATGGATCCAAAGAAAAGATTTTGTATTAAACAAGGCCTAAAAGTTAATATTGTTTTAAAACAAGATCAACGAAGTGGAAAACTAACACAAGGTATTGTAAAAAATATACTTACAAACTCTCCTACACATCCACATGGAATAAAAGTAAGACTTATGGATGGTCAAGTTGGACGTGTTCAAGAAATTTTATAAGCTTATAAACTTTTTATAAGCTTACTTTCAGTATAATCTGCCTACTTTTTAGAAAACCTACTTGTTTCTCTAGAATGGAAGTATCGTTTCAACTTATGTTGAAGTCAAACGAGAAGCATGAGCATTGCTTTAATTGCTCTAACCAAATAAATAGAGAGTCTTACATATTTTATATTACAGATTGCTCTACAACATATCAAAGGGAAAGAATGCCAACTATCAATCAACTTGTTAGAAAAGAGCGAAAAAGAGTGATTAAGAAATCTAAATCACCTGCATTAGACAAATGTCCACAAAGAAGAGGAGTTTGTACAAGAGTATATACTACAACTCCAAAAAAACCTAACTCGGCTTTAAGAAAAGTTGCAAAAGTTAGATTAACTACTGGTTTTGAAGTTATTTCATACATTGGTGGAGAAGGTCATAACCTTCAAGAACACTCGATTGTTCTAGTAAGAGGGGGTAGAGTTAAAGATTTACCTGGTGTTAAGTATCACGTTGTTAGAGGTGCTTTAGATACTGCTGGTGTTGCTAACAGAACTGTTGCAAGATCTAAATACGGTACTAAAAAGCCAAAGAAATAAGTAGAAGGATAATAAAATGAGAAGAAGAAAAGCTCCAGTTAGAGAAATAATGGCTGATCCTATCTACAATAGTAAAGTGATCACAAAGTTTATTAATACAGTTATGTTAGATGGTAAAAAATCTACAGCTCAAAAAATCATGTATGGTGCAATTGCAAACTTAGATACAAGAGGTGAAGAATCTGGTATTGAAGTTTTTGAAAAAGCAATTGAAAATGTTAAACCACTTTTAGAAGTTAAATCTAGAAGAGTTGGTGGAGCTACATACCAAGTACCTGTTGAAGTTAGACCTGTAAGAAGACAAACTTTAGCATTAAGATGGTTAGTTGATGCTGCTAGAAAAAGAAATGAAAGAACTATGGTTGAAAGATTAGCTAACGAATTATTCGAATGTGCTAATGATAGAGGCGCTTCTTTCAAGAAAAAAGAAGATATGCATAGAATGGCCGAAGCTAATAAAGCATTCGCTCATTACAGATGGTAGGAAATTAAGATGGCAAGAAAAACACCACTTAATAGACTTAGAAACATTGGTATTGCTGCTCATATTGATGCTGGTAAAACAACAACTACTGAAAGAATTTTATTTTACACAGGTCGTGAGCATAAAATCGGTGAGGTTCATGATGGTGCTGCTACTATGGACTGGATGGAACAAGAGCAAGAAAGAGGTATTACAATTACTTCTGCTGCTACAACTTGTAACTGGACTCACCCAAAAACAAATGAAGAGTTAATGATTAACATCATTGACACTCCAGGTCACGTTGACTTTACTATTGAAGTTGAAAGATCTATGAGAGTTCTTGATGGTGCTGTTGCCGTATTCTGTTCAGTTGGTGGGGTTCAACCACAATCTGAAACAGTTTGGAGACAAGCGAACAA
Source organism: Poseidonibacter sp. (assembly GCF_041821165.1). Classification (NCBI taxonomy): domain Bacteria; kingdom Pseudomonadati; phylum Campylobacterota; class Epsilonproteobacteria; order Campylobacterales; family Arcobacteraceae; genus Poseidonibacter; species Poseidonibacter sp. The sequence continues at coordinate 4,856 of NZ_JBGUES010000035.1, forward strand.
ATATAGAGTTCCAAGAATGATTTTTGTTAATAAAATGGATAGAACTGGTGCTGATTTCTTTAACGTTGAAAAGCAAGTTGCTGAAAGACTTAAAGCTAATCCTGTTCCTATTCAAATTCCTATTGGTGCTGAAGAAAACTTCGCTGGTGTTGTTGACTTAGTATCTATGAAAGCAATCGTTTGGGATCAAGATGCTGCAATGGGTTCAAACTACCATGTTGAAGAAATTCCTGCAAACTTACAAGAGCAAGCAGAAGAATACAGAGAAAAAATGGTAGAAGCTGCTGCTGAGCAAGTTGAAGAATACATGGAAAAATACCTTGAAGGTGAAGAACTTACTGAAGAGGAAATTGTTATCGGTCTTAAAAAAGGTTGTTTAGCAATGGAAATTACTCCAATGACTTGTGGTACTGCATTTAAAAACAAAGGTGTTCAAACTTTACTTGACGCTGTTGCTATGTATATGCCTTCTCCATTAGAAGTTGAAGATATTAGAGGTGAAACTCAAGATGGTGAATCTGTAATTGTTCCTTCAACTGATGATGGTGAAGTTGCAGCATTAGCATTTAAAATTATGACAGATCCATTTGTTGGTCAGTTAACATTTACTAGAGTTTATAGAGGTATCTTACAATCAGGTACTTACGTACAAAACTCTACTAAAATGAAAAAAGAAAGAATCGGAAGACTTCTTAAGATGCATGCTATCAAAAGAGAAGAAGTTACTGAATTATACGCTGGAGAAATCGGAGCTGTTGTTGGACTTAAAAATACAATTACAGGTGATACTTTAGCTTCTGAAAAAGATCCAGTTATCTTAGAAAGAATGGATTTCCCAGAACCAGTTATTTCTGTTGCAGTTGAGCCAAAAACTAAAGCTGACCAAGAAAAAATGGGTATTGCATTAGGTAAATTAGCTCAAGAAGATCCATCATTTAGAGTTGCAACTGATGAAGAATCTGGACAAACTATTATTTCAGGAATGGGTGAATTACACCTTGAAATTCTTGTTGATAGAATGAAAAGAGAATTCTCTGTTGAAGCTGAAGTTGGTGCTCCTCAAGTTGCATATAGAGAAACTATTAAAAACGCAATTAAGCAAGAATACAAATACGCTAAGCAATCTGGTGGAAAAGGTCAATATGGTCATGTTTACTTAAGCATTAACCCATTACCAGCTGATTCTGAAGATAACTTCATCTTCCATAATGACATCAAAGGTGGTTCTGTACCAAAAGAATACATCCCTGCTGTTCAAAAAGGTTGTGAAGAAGCTATGGCTGGTGGTATCTTAGCTGGTTACCCAATGGTTAACATTGAAGTATCTTTATATGACGGTTCTTACCATGACGTTGATTCATCTGAAATGGCATTTAAACTTGCTGCTTCTATGGGATTCAAAAAAGGTTGTAGAACAGACGCTGCTCAACCTGTAATTCTTGAACCAATTATGAAAGTTGAAATTGAAACTCCTGAAGATTATATGGGAGATGTTATCGGTGACGTTAACAAAAGAAGAGGACAAATTCAATCTATGGATGATAGAGCTGGTGTTAAACTAGTTGTAGCAATGATTCCATTAGCTGAAATGTTCGGTTATTCTACTGACTTAAGATCTATGTCTCAAGGTAGAGCAACATATTCTATGATTTTTGATAACTACTTAGACGTTCCAAAAAACGTTTCTGATGAAATTATTAAAAAGAGAAATGGTTAATCAACTTAATTAAGATTGATTTTCACTCTTAAGTAACTATTTTTCATTAAAGCCTCGATATTTTATCGAGGCTTTTTTTTTGCAAATTTTCTGCTTACTATCTATATAAATACTCTAAAATATTACAAATTGAAATTATAATCCTGCTTAAAATATTATTATGATAAAATTCATCAATATTAAAAAAGGGATAATAGTTTGAGAATAAATGAGAAAACTGAATTATTAAATAATCCTACAAAAGCTGGAATTATTTTAAAACCTTCAAGTCCAGAATTAAAAGCATCATATATTAAAATAAAAGAGTTATTTTCAAATATTGGTATTGATGTTGTTTTAGAAAGTAACTCTGCTACTATGATAAAAGAAAAAGGAATATCTTTACATAAACTTTGTACAGAAGTTGATTTTTTAGTATCTGTTGGTGGAGATGGTACTTTACTTTCTGTTGTAAGAAAATCATTTAATTTTGATAAACCAGTTTTGGGTATTAATCTTGGAACATTGGGCTTTTTAACTGATATTAATATGGATGAATTAGAAAAGTTCTTAAATGATTTTAAATCTGATAATTATAGAATTGACAATCGTATGATGGTTGAAGGTACTTTAAATTTAAATAATTTTGTTGCTTTTAATGATATTGTAATTTCAAGAAAATCAATTTCATCTATGCTTTCTATTGATGCTAAAATTGATGGTAAACCTTTTAATTCTTATTATGGTGATGGTGTTATTATTTCAACTCCTAGTGGTTCTACTGCTTATAATTTATCAGCAGGTGGCCCTTTAGTTTATCCTCTAACAGAAGCTTTTATTATAACTCCTGTTGCTCCACATTCTTTAACACAAAGACCTCTTGTAATGCCTGCAGATTTTGAAATAGAGTTTACAATATCAGATAGTCAAGGTGCTGTTATTATTGTAGATGGTCAAGATATATATGAAGTTGAGCAAAATGAATCTATTAAAATTAAAATTGCAAGTAAAAAAGCAAAAATGATACATAGAATTGAGCGAAACTATTTTGATGTTTTAAATGAAAAACTTAGATGGGGAAATTAATATATGATAAATAGAATATATTTAAAAGATTGTTTATCTTTTAAAGAAGTAGATGCAGAATTCTCTCATGGTCTTAATGTTTTTACAGGTCCAAGTGGTGCTGGTAAATCAATATTAATGCAAGCTATTTTATCTTTATTTTCATTAGGTGATGTAAAACAAAACTTAGGTGAAGTTTTATTAAGTGATACAAAAATTGAAAATGATGTATTTGCTATTGATAAAGATGATGACATAATTATAAAAACAATTAAAAAAGAAAAAGTAAGATTTTTTCTCAATAATCAAACAATATCAAGAAAAAACTTAAATGAATTTTCTAATAATCTAATCAAACATTTAAACCTAAAAGATACATCAGATTTTAATAGTTCAAAACTTATACTTTTTCTTGATAAGCTAACGCTATTAAAGAAAAAAGAGTTTAAAGATATTAAACAAAAATTTAATACTTCTTATCTTGAATTATCAAATATTACTAAACAATTAAAAAAAATATCAGATGATGAATCAAAGCTTGAAGAATTAAAAGAGTTTGCTAAATTTGAAATAGAAAAAATTGAGAATATTAATCCAAGTGTTGATGAATATGAAGAGTTGAATTTTTTAAAAAGAAAACTTGCAAAAAAAGACAAAATAGAAGATGCTATAAAAAAATCAACTGGAATTTTAGAGTTTAATCAAAGTGTCTCTACTGTTTTAGAACTATTAGAGCTTGATTCAAATTTCTTTGATGAAACAATGAATGAATTAACAAGTATATTTGAAAACTTTAATGATTCTTTATATGAATTAGAAGATATTGATATTGAAAATGTATTAGATAGAATTGAAAAATTATCAGCACTTCAAAAAAGATTTGGTTCTATTAAAGAGGCATTAGAATATAAAGAGCAAAAAAAGATTGAATTAGATTCTTATGAAAATATCTCATTTGAAAAATCTATTTTGGAAAAAAAATATAAAACACTTAGTGAAGAAATAAATATTTTAGCAAAAGAGCTTACTTTATATAGACAAGAATCCTCAAGTATATTAGAAAAGAAAATAAATGAATATTTAAAATCTTTATATCTAAGCAATGCAAAAATAAATATCAATACTAAAAACTTAGATGCCACAGGAGTTGATGAAATTGTTTTTGAACTTAATGGTGTAGATTTATCAACTATTAGTTCAGGTGAATACAATAGATTAAGACTTGCCTTACTTACTTCAATGAGTGAATTTGATATTGTTGATAATGGTGTTCTTTTTTTAGATGAAATTGATGCAAATTTAAGTGGAAAAGAGAGTGATGCAATTGCAAATGTTCTTTTTAAACTTTCAAAATCATATCAAATTTTTGCTATTTCTCATCAGCCACAATTAACATCAACAGCACACCAACATTTTTTAGTTGATAAAAAAAATGGAATATCAACAGTAAGTTTATTAGATAAAAAACAAACTATTAATGAAATTGCAAGAATGATAAGTGGTGAAAAAATTACAAATGAAGCCTTGGAATTTGCAAAAAATATTATAAATAAAGAAGAGTAAATCCTTCTTTTTTATATATTGAGTTTAAATTACTGGATAATTATTTTATAACCTTCACCATATATTGATTTTACTAAACTTGTATGTAGTTTATTTTTTAATTTTGTTACAATATTTCTTATTCTTTTATTATCATAATTACAATTTTCAAATATCGTATCTTCTAAAATCTCAGAACTACAAATACCACCTTTTGCATTAATAAGAGTTTTTAAAAAGAGTCTTTCATTTTTTGTTAGTTCTATTTCTACTTCATTTTTATATAAACAATTTTTATGATTATTCCATTTATAATTATCTATTAATTCAATAAATACACTATTATCTTGTAAATCTAGTACTTTTTTAATTGCATTTATAATTGTTTGTAGATTATAAGGTTTTATTATATAATCTAAAATATTACATTTAATTGCTTCAAGTAAATAATTTTTATCATCATACGCTGATAATAATATTATAGGAATATTTTTATCTATATTTCTTATTCTTTTAGTCATATTAATACCATCACATATTGGCATTTCAATATCAGAAAAAATCATATCATATTTATATTTATTTTTAAGAAAGTAATCATAACCTTCTTTGCCATTATTCGCTAAATCAATATTTGAGAAAAGTACATCAAGCATTGTTTTTGTTGAAAACTGAACTTCTTCATTATCTTCAACATATAAAACTTGCATATTTTGAGTGTACTCTAATATTTGTTTTATTTCACAATTTGAAGTACTATAATCTTGATTCATACTATCTCCTTCTATAAATATCATTATAATATTACTATATAATAATATAAATAAATATACAATATTAATATAGTAGTTTAATTTAAAGTCATTTTAAAGTCTTTTCTAATGTAAAATAATCTTATTATACAAAAGGATTTATTTTGCAAATAACGAAAGATCAAATCAATAATATGAAGATTAAAACAAAAAAGCTTAATGTATTAATTGTAGATGATGACATAGGAGCATTAAATCAAGTCGATATTATGTGCAAAGAATTATTTAAAACAATTACTTTAGCAAATGATGGTTTAGAAGCTATAATAAAATATAAAGATTTTTTAGATAAAAATGATAATACTTTTGATTTAGTTCTAACTGATATTAATATGCCAGAAATAAATGGTTTAGAACTTTCAGAAAAAATAAAAAAAATAAATCCAAATCAACAAATATTAATTATGTCTGCATATAATGACTCTTTTTTACTTCAAAAAATTATAAATAGTGGGATTAATACTTATATACATAAACCTATTCAATTTGATCAATTTTTTACTGCAATTTTTAAATTAACTAATATTTACTTTTCAAATAAAGAGTATGAATTAACTAAAAATAAGACAATTAATCTAAATAAAGAGTTGATGTCAAGAATGCAAGGATATAACTCTTTAAGTTTGTCTTTTAGTATAGATAATAATGGAATAATTACTTTTGTAAGTGATAAGTTACTAGAAATAATTTCATATGAAAAAGAAGATTTACTTGGTGAAAATATTAGAATTTTAATACACCCTGATATCCAAGAAGATTTATTAAAAAAGTTATGGAAGATAATTAAAACAGGTAGCATTTGGCGAGGTCGTATACAAAATATTACCAAGAAAAAAAGAAATTTTTGGACTAATACTACTATTGGACCATATTTTGATGAATTCAATAAAATCATAGGATATTATTTTATTCTTGAAGATATAACTGCTCAAGTTAATACAAATGAATTATATGACAAAATCAATTTATTACTTAATAACGTTAATGAAGGTTTTTTACTTTTTAATAAAGATTTTGAAATAAATAGAGGTTATTCTATTAAATGTATTAGTATTTTTAATCAAGAGATTATAGAAGGTCAAAATGTATCACAAATGTTATTTTCAGATATAAAAAAGAGAAATCTATTTGAAAAGATTATATTAGAAATTTATGAGAGTTCTAGTGATTTATCAATTGATTTACTATTTTCACTATTGCCAAAATATACATATTTAAATGATAGATATATTGAAATAAGATATAAATTTTTGGATAATAAACTATTTATGCTTATTTTAAAAGATGCAACAGAAAGAAAAAAATTAGAAAAAGAGTTAAAAAGAAAAGAACAATATCAAAAAATGCTTATTTCAATCGTATCTAATAATAATGATTTTATTGATATCAAACTAGCTTTTGAAATTCTACTTAAAACTCTTTATAAGGATACTACTAACACAATATTTCTTCCTACATATATTATTGATTTAAAAAGAGAACTACATACTTTTAAAGGTTTATTTTTACAAATAAATTTTGTATATACGCCAAACTCTATACATGAACTTGAATCAAAGATTGAAGATAATTTATTAATAAATAACTATGTTTTTACGTTAAATTATTGTGAAAATATTTTATTAAACTTTAGAAAAGATATTGAGATAATTACACATATGTTAGGTGAAAATTATATCTTAGAGCAAGAAAAATTATATGATAATTCTAAGGTTTTAACAAAAATAAAAGATGATATTTTAAATATTGTAGTTGATCCAAAACATATAAATTTTAAACTTCAAGATATTGCTTCTAAAATAGAATCAATGACATATTTAAATCTTTATAATTTATTATCAAAGTATATTCCTGTAATTGAAGATTTATCAGTTATGTTAAATAAGTCAATTAATTCATTTGTCATTACAGGAGATAAAAATCTAAAAGTGCCACCATTTTTTATAAATATTTATCGTAATTTAATACATTTATTAAGAAATTCAATTGATCATGGTATAGAAGATGAAAATACTAGATTATTAAGAAATAAAGATCCTAAAGGTAATATAAGCTGTGATTTTAATTATGATAATGGTTTTTTATTTTTAAAAATTAGTGATGATGGTAATGGAATTAATCTTTATGAATTAAAGAAAAAGGCACTTGAAAAAAATATTTACAATGAGTATGAAATTAATAATATTAGTGAAAAAGAGTTGCTTTTTTTAATTTTTGAAGATGGATTTTCAACTAAAGAATCAGCAACAAATATTTCAGGAAGAGGAATAGGTAATAGTTCTTTTAAGCAAGAACTTGAAATGATAAATGGAAAGATTGAAATTATAAATAAAGAAGAAGAGGGCTTAAGCTATATTCTAAAAATACCTATGGAAAATATTTCAAATACAAATATTTTAAATAATGCATTAGAAGATTGTATTGATGTTGCTGATATTGTAATTGAAAAAACTAAAAACTTTTTAGTTAATGATTTAAATCTTGATATTATTGATTCAAGATATTGTAATAATACAAATTTTGAAAATAAAATAAATACCTTTATAAACTTTACTAGTAATCAAAACTTTATATTTTGTTTTTCTTGCTCTACTTTAATTTTAAAAACATTTTTTTCATTATTACCATCTTTAGATGAAAATTTTGAAGAGTATAAAGAAGATCTTGCAAAGGAGTTTATTAATACAATTATAGGTTTAGCTATACAAGATTTACCATTAATAAGCAAAACTGGAACTTTAGATGTTCCTTATTTATTAAATAGTGTTGAGACGTACGATAAACACTATAATAAAAATTATAAAATTATTCAGAATATTATTCAAACAAATATTGGAAATATAAATTGTAGTTTACTTGTTGAATCTAAATAGTGAAGTCTTTTCATAGTCTTTTTGTAGTTATACTTTTAATATAGAGATTTCAAAGGAGGAAACTATGAGAGTTCTAATAGTTGATGATTCAAGAATAATCAGAAATGGCTTAAAAAATATTTTTTTATTTTTAGGACACAATGTAATTGGAGAAGCAGTAACAGGTTTTGAAGCAATAAATATGTACAAAACACTTTCACCTGATTTAGTAACAATGGATATATCTATGCCAATGAGACAAGGTATAAAAGATGGTGTTAGTGCATTAAAAGAGATAATTGACTTAGATCCTAATGCAAAAGTTATTATGGTGACTTCTCATGGTGAAGAACATTTAGTTGTTGACTCTATAAAACTAGGTGCAAAGGGTTATATTTTAAAACCTATAACTGAAGAGAAAGTTATTAATTCAATAGAAAAAATTTTTCCAGATGATTGGATGAATTAAGGATTGTATTATGAAAATTATTCTACTTATTCTTTTGCCCTTAACAATTTTAATGAGTACTATTAATAGTAAGCTTTTTCTCGAAGGCAATAATAGTAAAAATATTCAAGAAGAAAAAATTATCAATGATTTTAAGAAATTAGTTGAGCAAAAAAGTATTCCTCTTAATAAAGTACAAGATAAAGAAATTCTTATTTATATGATTTATCCAGGTTCACAAATATCAGATTACTGGAGAAGAAGTAAAATATCTTTTGAAAAAAGACTAAAAGAATTAAACATTAAGTATAAATTAGTAGATTATTTTTTTGATTCTTCAAAAAATAAAAGAGAAGATATTTATCTTTATAATGCATTGCAAGATTCAACAGATTATATAATATTCACTCTTGATGCTAAAAAACATATTAAATTTATTGAAACAATCCTAAGTAAAGATAAACCAAAATTAATATTGCAAAATATAACTAAACCTATAAAAGGCTTAGCTAAACAACCACTTATATATGATGGCTTTGATCATAATATTGGCTCTGTTATTCTTGCAAAAGAGTATTTAAAAAGAGTCGGTGGATCTGGTAAATATGGAATTTTATATGGAACAGTTGGTTATGTAAGTACTCAAAGAGGTGATAGCTTTAAAGAATATATAAATGAAAATAGTAATTTAAAGTTAGCAGATAGTTACTATACTGGATTTAATAAAGCTAAGGCAAAAGAGACTACAAAAGATTTATTAGATAATCATAAAGATATTAATTTTATTTATGCTTGTTCAACTGATATTGCCCTAGGTGCTGTTGAGGTTTTAGAGGAAAGAGGATTAATTGGAAAAGTATTAGTTAATGGTTGGGGTGGTGGAAGTGCTGAGCTAAAATCAATTCAAGAAAGAAAATTAAATTTTACAGTTATGAGAATTAATGATGATAATGGTGTAGCTATGGCAGAAGCAATTAAATTAGATATTTCAAATAACTCAAATAAAATTCCTCAAGTATATTCAGGAGATTTTAAATTAATTACTCAAGAAACAGATAAGTTTCAGTTATTGAAAATAAAAGAAAAAGCATTTAGGTATTCAGGACTTTGATTATGAAATCAGTAAAATTAAGCACATTATTTAATCTTTTATATTTTTTGCCATTGCTTATAATAATGGCAATTTTATTTCTTTGGCAATTTAATTTAATAAAGAATTACCATTATGAAGATTTAAATAATCTTTTTGAGCAATCTGAAAAGATTGTAGTAAATAATCTTGAAAAACATAAAACATATATAAAAAAAGAGCTTTTATCAAATATTATTAATAGGACAGATTTTAATAATATGGATTTTGAGAATATAGATTTTTTATTTATAGCAAAAAATAAAAAGATATTAAAAATAAAAGGCTTTTCTTTAATGGTTGATGTTAATAGAATAGCAAATAAAATAATAAGAGAACATACAGATGATTTTAATTTAATCCATAAAATCACAATTGATAATGTACCATATTTTATGCTTATAAATAAAGAAAAAATTATTAGCGAAAAATTTGGAAAAGTTGAAGGAGAGGTATATGGTGTTTCAATTTTAAATCATAATTTAAGTCTTATTCGTGATATTAAAAGCAATAGTAATTTAGATGCATTAATGTTAATTGATAATAATACATTAGTATCATCATCTTTAAATATTAATATAAATAAAATACTAACAAATAAAAATAATATATGTGAAAAAAGAATGCTAAAACATAAAAATTGTAAAGACTTCTTCTATATTGAAACTGATGAAAAAGAAAAATATCTATTTAGAAAAGAGGTGTTTATTTCTAATGATTTAGGAGAATTGGAATTATATTTTTTTATTAAATCAAATAAATATGAAGAAAAAATCAAAAGGTTTATAAATGAAACTATTGTAATGTTTTTAATATTAACATTACTTGGAACAGTTATATTTTTTGTGATTCATTATAAATTGATTTCGAAATTGTTTTATTTACAAAATTATATTAAAAAATCTTTTATAAATCCAAGAGAAAAATATGAAAACTCAATGATAAAAGAGATAGATGAAATTGCATTAGAGTTTAAAACTTTGTTATTCAATAATATATCAGAAAAAGAGAGATTTGATTTAGCAATAAAAAGTTCAGAAAGTGCATTATGGGATTGGAACCCAAGAACAAATATTACTTATTATTCACAAAGATGGGGTGAAATTATAGGTTATGAAAGTAAAGAAATTACCAATAACTTTTATGAGTTTGAAAGTAGAATACATAAAGATGATTTAAAGTGTGTAATGCAAAAATTAAAAAAACATCTAAATGGGAAAACTGATACTTATGAAGCAGAATTTAGAATAAGACATAAAGATGGTCATTATATTTGGATTTATACAAAAGGAAAAGCACTTTTTAATAAAGGAAAAGCATATAGAGTAATTGGCTTTAATACAGATATGACTGAAAAAAAAGAGATGGAAAGAAAGTTACTTCAATCAGAAAAATTTGCAACAATGGGTGAAATGATTAGTATGATTGCACATCAATGGAGACAACCATTAAATTCTATTAGTTTAACAGCAAATAATATTAGATTTAAGTTAATGATGAATGATGAAATTGATAAGAATTTTATTAATAAAGAAATAGAATTAATATCAAGTTATTCTCAACATCTATCAAATACTATCGATGATTTTAGAAACTTTTTTAAAGAGAATAAAACAAAAATACAAACAAGTATTGAAGTTATTATCAATGAATCCTTAGAAATTATAAGAGATGCAATTCAAAGAAAGAATATTACGATTTCAACTGATTATTCTTGTAATAAACAAATAGAAATTTATTCAAATGAGTTAAAACAAGTAATTTTAAATCTTATGAAAAATTCAGAAGATGCACTACTTGAAAATGAAATAAAAGATGCATATATTAATATAAAAACAAGTGTACAAGATAAAAATTGTATCTTAGAAATAAAAGATAATGGAGGGGGAATACCTAGTAAATATTTATTAAAAATATTTGATCCTTATTTTTCAACTAAAAAAGAAAAAGAAGGTACAGGTTTAGGTTTATATATGTCAAAAATAATTGTTGAAGAGCATTGTAAAGGAAAATTAGAATTCAAAGTTTTAAAAAATGAAACTACAGCAATTGTAATGCTACCATTGAAAGAAGAGATTAAAAATAATGAATCATAAATAAGGATATGAGATGTTAAAAATAGATAACTTAAATGAGATAATAGAATTCTCAAAATCATTAAATGTATTATACGTTGAAGATAACGAAGAGACTAGTATTCAAGGTTTAAAGTTATTAAAAAACTTTTTTGATAATATCACTTTAGCATATAATGGATTAGAAGGTTTAAAGGAGTTTGAAGAGAATAGATTTGATTTAATATTAAGTGATATTAATATGCCTAAATTAGATGGATTAAGTATGATTGAAAAAATTAGAGAAAAAGATAGAAATATTAGTTGTTTAATAGTATCTGCTCATGATGAAACTTTACATTTTACACAGGCGATTAAATTAGGAGTAAATGGTTTTTTATTAAAGCCAATACAATATGAACTTTTTATTGAAACTATGGTCAAAGTTATTACAAGTATTCAAGTTACTAAAGCATTAAAAGATATTGAAGAAAAAAACAAGAAACTTTCTGTTTTAGCTCAAATGATGGATTCAATAGCTCATCAATGGAAACAACCATTAAGTTTAATTGCAATGGTACCTACAAATCTTGAAGCAAAAATACAAAATGGTATAGAAATAACAAATGAAGACATTACTTATTCTAATACTATTATTAAAAATCAAACAAATCATTTAATAGAAACAGTTAATGATTTTAGAACTTTTTTTCATCCAAGAGATGATGAAAAGATTGTAATTGTAAAAGATGTTATAACATCAGTTTTAAGTCTAATGCATGTTATTTTAGTAAAAGAAAATATAAATATTGAAACAACATATCCTAAAGATATAAAAATAAATATGATTCCTTCTGAATTAAAACATATTTTTATAAACTTAATAAATAACACAAAAGATGCATTTCTTGGAATAAAACGTAAACAAAATAAAAATATAAATATTGATATTAGTGAAAATGAAAATGAAGTTATTCTTGATTATAAAGATAATGCAGGAGGTATTGCTCTTAATATTATTGATAATATTTTTGATTTAGATTTTACAACTAAAGAAGAATATTTAGGTACGGGAACAGGTTTATATTTAGTAAAACAAATTGTAGAAAAATATGATGGAATAATTGAAGCAAAAAATATCAATGAAGGTATTAACTTTACAATTTATTTCAATAAGTAGGGTTGTACCACTGCAATTATTGAAATAACTTATAATCCTAGTTCATGTTCTTTATTATTTATAGAACTTATTAATTTATTAACAATTTTTACTTGACTATTTAATTCTTTTGTTAATTCAGCAATATCAGCATTTTTTAAATCTAGTTCTTCTGTTAATTTATTTAATTCTTCATCTACTTTATTTTTCTTTTCTCTTGTTTCTTTTTCATCTTTTATAACTTTTTTAATTTTAATAGTTGCTTTTTGTGAAATATCTTTTAACTTATCTTCAATTTCTTTAACTTCTTTGC
>NZ_JBGUES010000036.1:0-17880 GCF_041821165.1 Poseidonibacter sp.
AAAACAATAGATTCTTCTTCTAATTCTTCTTTTTTTGGCAAAGAATTAATTGTTTTTTCTAATTTTCTTGCTTTTTTATCAATTTGTGTGATTTTTTGTTTTTTTAATATTTGTAAATTTTTAAGCTCTTTTTGCTCATAAACTTCATAAAGATATTTATCAATATTTTCAACTTCTTCAATTTTTGGTATAAAACTTTGTTTTGGAATTTCATCTAATTTAATTCCTACTTTTACAACTCTACTTGATGAAAATTCATCAATATGTCTTAGAGCTTCAAGAATAATCCTATTTTCATCTAATATTATAATATTTGTATGTTTACCTGTAAATTCAAGTTGTAAAATAGTTGTAAGCTTTTTATATGAAGATGAAGAATTTACTCTTATATTTATGATTTTATCATCATTATATAGTTCTATATTTTCTATTTTAGAGTTATTAAATCTTTTTTGTAAAGCAACATCAAATGGAGCATTAAACTCTTTTTTTGCTTTTAATAAATTTTCACATTTAAAAACAGTACTATTTCCTTTTGCCATATCAAAATAGATTACATTTCTATTATTAAACTCTATAATAATTATATTATTCTCAATTCTTTTTATTGACTTGATACTTTGTACATTTTCACTTAAATAAGTAACTATTTCTTTTAATAAATAATATTTCAAATTAATTCACTTTAGGAGGTTTATTTTACGAGTTTCTCTTATTTAAAAGAGTATTTGTCAAATTTATAAATAATTTTTTCAGCTAATAATATCATTGAGATATTAATTTTTTTAAAATTCTCATCCTTTATATTTACTAAAAATTCATCATATACTTTACCATATGTGAAAATTGTAAAATAAATATACTCTTTTGATTTAGATTCTTTATTTAATTCTTTAAACCAAACAGCTAGAAGTGAGAAATATAACATTGATGGATTAAACTCTTCTTCTTTTTTTAAAGCATTTGAAATTTCATTATTAATAAAATTATATCCATCCAAAATAGCTTTAATTCTATAATGTTTTCTATTATCTAAATAATATTTGCTTGGAAAAGTAACATTTGATATTTGTTTTAACATATCATCATTTACTTTATTAAAAGTATCAATAACATCTTTGTCAATATTGTATATATTACTGTTTTCCTTGTCTTTGTACGAAAGAATTAAATCTTTACAAAACAATAATAAGCTTTCTGTTTTTATCTTTGATAGGTTTAAAATCATATAGTATTGTAACAAAATTTTATTAAATATTATCATTGATAATTAAGTTTAAGTCTCTTTGCGATAAAATAAGCTAAATTTAATAAAAACATTTATTTAATAAAGGAAATTATTGGAACCTATTGGTATATTAAATGAAGGTCAAATATATGATCTTCAAACTGCTGAAGCTTTAAATATCCAAGGAGATGTTATAAAAGCTGACAACTCTGCTGAATCTTTAGAAATTCTAAGACATTCATGTGCTCATATGATGGCTCAAGCCATTAAAGAGCTTTACCCAGATGCAAAATTTTTTGTAGGACCTGTTGTAACAGAAGGTTTTTATTACGATTTCAAAACAGACACCAAAATCTCTGATGAAGATTTACCTGCTATTGAAAAAAAGATGAAAGAAATCGCTAATAGAAAACTTAAAATACAAAGATATGAGACAACTAGAGAAGATATTCTTACTAAATTTGCAGATGATGAATTAAAACAAGCTGTACTTAAAAATATTACAGATGATACTTTAACTATGTATAAACAAGGTGACTTTGAAGACTTATGTAGAGGTCCTCACTTGCCTACAACTGGTATGATTAGAGCATTTAAACTAACAAGAGTAGCTGGTGCTTACCTTGGTGGTGATGAAAAAAATGAAATGATTACTAGAATTTATGGTATCGCATATTTTGACAAAAAAGAGCTTAACGATTACGTTAGAATGTTAGAAGAAGCAAAAAAAAGAGATCATAGAAAACTTGGTACAGAATTAGAATTATTTGCATTTAACGATGATGTTGGAGCTGGATTACCATTATGGTTACCAAATGGTGCAAGATTAAGATCTAAACTAGAGCATCTTTTATATACAGCTCATAGAGTAAGAGGTTATCAACCTGTTCGTGGTCCTGAAATCTTAAAAGCTGATATGTGGAAAATTTCTGGTCACTATGCAAACTATAAAGAAAATATGTACTTTACTACTATTGATGAACAAGAGTATGGTATTAAACCTATGAACTGTGTTGGTCATATTCAAATTTTCAAAAATTCTCTTGTTTCATACAAAGATTTACCAAAAAAATTATTTGAATATGGTGTTGTTCATAGACATGAAATGTCTGGAGCTATGCATGGTTTATTTAGAGTTAGAGAATTTGCACAAGATGATGCACATATTTTCTGTACTCAAAATCAAATTAAAGAAGTAATATTTGAAGTATTAGAATTTGTTGATGCTTTAATGAAAATGTTTGATTTTAAATATGAAATTGAAGTTTCTACAAAACCTGAAAAAGCTATTGGTGACGATGCTTTCTGGGAAACAACAACAAAAGGTATCATGGATGCCTTAGATGAAAATAATATTTCTTATGGTATTGATGAAGGTGGTGGAGCATTCTACGGACCGAAAATTGATATTAAAATAACTGATGCTATTGGAAGAAAATGGCAATGTGGTACTGTACAAGTTGATATGAACTTACCTTCAAGATTTAATGCTGAGTTTATTAATGCAGAAGGTGAAAAAGAACAACCAGTAATGATTCATAGAGCTATTTTAGGTTCATTTGAAAGATTTATTGGTATTTTAACTGAGCATTGTGCTGGAGAATTCCCATTTGTTATTGCACCAACTCAAGTAATTTTTATTCCAATTGCAGATACACATGTTGAATATGCAAAACAATTAAATAAAGAATTAGTGTATAATAATATTGATGGTGAAGTTTACTCAATGAATGAAAGCTTGAATAAACGAGTTAGAATGGCAGAAAAAAGAAGAGTACCTATGATCGTTGTTCTTGGTGATGAGGAAGTTGCGAACCAAACTATTGCTTTAAGAAATAGAAGAACTAGAGAACAATCAAATATGAGCAAAGACGAATTTATGTCTATGCTAAACGAATTAAAACAAGGAAGTAGAATTTGAGTAGAGATAATAAGAAAAACAATGTAATCATGAATGAAATGATTACAGCAAGAGAAGTTAGATGTACAGGTGATGATGGAACTAATTATGGAATTATTTCAACAGCAGATGCATTATCAACTGCTGATGATTTAGGTTTAGATTTAGTATTAATTGCTCCAGATGGTAAACCACCTGTTGCAAAAATCATGGATTACGGTAAATTTAAATATCAACAAGAAAAAAAGAAAAAAGAAGCAAGAAAAAATCAAAAAGTAATTGTAGTTAAAGAGATTAAACTTTCTGTTAAAATTGCTGAAAATGATATTAGATATAAAGTTAAACATGCAAGAGAGTTTTTAGAAGCTGGTCATCATGTTAAATTTAGAGTATTTTTAAGAGGTAGAGAAATGGCTAATCCACAAGCTGGTGTTGCTGTTTTAAAAGGTGTTTGGCCAATGATTGAAGACTTAGCAGTTATGGACAAAGAACCAAAATTAGAAGGTAGATACGTTAATATGATGGCTTTACCTAAAAAAGACGAAAAACATTAATCATAAAAGAAGAGACTCTACTCTCTTCTTTTCCTCCCAATATAAATTCACACTTAAACAAAATTTAATCAATTTTTAAATATAATAGCAAACTTTTTCATATATATGAAAATGCAAATTTTAAAAAGGATTTTTCAATGCCAAAGATGAAAACTAATAGTGGCGCTTTAAAAAGATTTAAAGTGAAAAAAAATGGTTCTATTAAAAGAGGATCTGCTTTCAGAAGCCACATCTTGACTAAAAAAAGTCAAAAAAGAAAAAGAAATCTTAGAGGTCCACAAACTGTTGCAGCAGTGGATGCATCAAGAGTTAAATGGATGTTATGCCTAGCATAATCATCTGATTATTTTAAAAGAGATTTAGTCCCTCCACGTAAAAGTGGAAAAGTTCAATTTAATTATTGACACCCTTATTATAAAGTAATGGTAAAGAAAGGAAATACATGCCTAGAGTTAAAACTGGTGTAGTTAGAAGAAGAAGACATAAGAAAGTATTAAAAGCAGCTAAAGGATTTTTTCAAGGTAGAAGAAAACATTTTAGAAAAGCTAAAGAGCAATTAGAGCACTCATTAGTATATGCTTACAGAGATAGAAGACAGAAAAAAAGAGATATTAGAAAACTTTGGATTGTAAGAATCAATGCAGCTTGTAGATTAAATGATATCAACTATTCAAGATTCATGAACGGATTAAAAATAGCTGGAATTACTTTAGATAGAAAAATCTTAGCTGATATGGCTATGAATGATTACACATCATTTGTAACATTAGTTAATTCTGCTAAAGATGCATTAAATAAATAAAAATTTGCATAAATTAAAAAAGGGATGAAGTTTACTTCATCCCTTTTTTTATGCCTTACCAAATAACATTCCATATTGTGTTAATGGCTTTAATAAATACATTTGTGCAAGCCACCAAATATATCTATCTTTTGTAGCATCTAAAGGAAAAGATGGAGTTGCTTCTTTAGTCCAGTTAAATTCAGCTAACATTGTTTTTCCAATATCTGTAATAATTGGATATACAGTATAACCATCATACTTAGCACTTAATTCTTTATCTTCCATAGCCAAAATTAAATTATCAATTAATACTTTATACTGTTTTCTTATACTTCCACCTGTCTTACCCATAGGAGCATCAATAATATCACCTAAGGCAAAAACATTTTTATATTCTCTATGTTGCAGAGTTTCTCTGTTTACAGGGAACCAAGTCTTATTTAAACCAAGTTTTGAATTCATAATCTCATCAGGTGCTTTCATTGAAGGAGTGATATGTAAAAAATCAAAATTTTTATCTACAATTTTTATTGAATTACTTTTATCATCAAAAACTTCAAAACTTGCAATTTTATTTTTTATATCAACAGAAATAAGATTGTGTTTATAATTATAAGTAATATCTCTTTTTGTAAATTGTTCTGATATTGCCTTATTGTAAACTTCTACTTCAATCATAGAATCTAAACTTGTACAAAATTCTAAATCAACATTATTCCTAATATTTGATTCTACTAATCGTGAATGAGTTAATGATACTATCTCTTTAGCTGCTCCTGCACATTTTATATTTGTATTTGGTTGTGTAAATATAGCTTTTAAGTTTTTATTTGTTTTAGCTTTTTCTATTAGCTTTTGCATTTGTATCCAAGTAGAATATGCTGCATCAGTATTATAAATAGTTGTTATTCCAGAATCAGAAAATGTTTTTAGTATTTTAGATGAATCTCCTAAAGTATAAGTTTCTTCAATTTCTTCCAAACCTTTTATATGTGAAAAATCAAGCTTAAGACCTGCTGCTATAATTAAAAAATCATAAGTTAAAATTTCATTTGATGATAATACTACTTTATTTTCATCTGGCATAAACTGCATAGCTTTATCTTTTATAACTGTTACAGATTCAGGAATAAAATCTCTTGTTTTATATAAAATATCTGATTTTTCAAATATTCCTGCTGCTATAAAAGAGTTTCCTGCTTGATAAGATACTGATTTAGGATTTGGTTCTATAATTGTAATATTTGGATTTTCTAAACTTCTTACAAGTCTTGCAGCAGTAGAAATTCCTGCAAGGCCACCACCTATAATTAGAATTTTTCCTTTAGCATTACTAGGTTCAACAATATTTGAAGCTTCTACTTTTGATGATGTTAGTAAACAAGAAAAAGAACTTAAACCTGCTAATTTAATTGCATCTCTTCTAGAAAGTTTAGTTATTTTTTTTTGATTGTTTGCCATTTAAAATCCTTTGAAATAATATACAATAATTATTTAAAAATGCAAAGGTTTATTTAGTATTATTGATAATATCTATTGCTTTATTATATTCATCTTTATTATTTAAATTAATAAATTCATCATCATTATCAAAATTAAGGTATTTAGTATTATTATTTTTTAGTAAATATCCAACTTTATGAATATCTTCTTCTAACATTTTATTTATTGTTGATAAATTATTTTTTGAGAATACTCCACATAAATTATGTGTTCGTAAAGTTTGTGCAACACAAATATCAAAATTATTTGATTCATTTATTAAACTTGAAATTGATTCTATTGAAACTAATGGTGTATCAACTGTAATAATAAAAACTTTTTCATCTTTTAATGTTTGTAATATAGTTTGCAATGCAATAATTGGAGAATAAACTTCACCTTTATCTAAAATAAGGCAATTAGATGATTTATCTAAAAAATCAAATTTATCATTTTTAGAAGAGAGATAAATATTTTTAAAATAAGGTTTTAATCTATCATATTGATATTGAGTTAAAGAAGTAGAAGAATCAAAAGGAAGAAGAGATTTATCTTCTCCCATTCTTCTACTTTTTCCACCACATAAAATAACACAAGGTATTTCAAATGATGGTGTCATTATTATAAACCTCTTGGGTCTGTAATATAACCAGAAATTGCAGATGCTGCTGCAACTGCTGAGTTAGCTAAGTAAATTTTTGAGCTTCTTGAACCCATTCTTCCAACAAAGTTTCTATTTGTTGTAGAAATACAAACTTCATCATCACCTAAAATACCCATATAACCACCTAAACATGCTCCACATGTTGGGTTTGAAACAACAGCACCAGCATCAACTAATGAGTCAATATAACCAGCTTTTGTAGCATCTCTAAGAATTTTTTGTGTTCCTGGAGTTAAAATAAGTCTAACATGTCTTGCAACTTTTTTACCAGCTAAAATTTCAGCTGCAACTTTAAAGTCTGATAATCTTCCATTTGTACAAGAACCAATAAATACTTGATCAACTCTGATATTATCTTCAACAGCTTTTTCAACTGAATGTCCATTTGATGGTAAGAAAGGATATGCAATAACAGGAGATAAACTTTCAACATCAATTTCAATAACTTGTGTATAAACTGCATCATCATCAGAATAATGAATTTTTGGTTCAGCTCTTAAAGAATCTCTTGTATCTAAAAATTCTTTTGTAATATCATCATATGCAACAATACCATTTTTAGCACCTGCTTCAATAGCCATATTACATAAAGCAAATCTATCATCCATTGATAAGTGAGGAATTGCAGAACCTGTGAATTCTAATGTTTTATATAAAGCACCATCAACACCTAAGATTCTAATAATTTCAAGAATTAAATCTTTTCCAGTTGTATACTCTTTTGGTTTACCATTAAAAACAACTTTAATAGCTTCAGGAACTTTAAACCAGTTACCACCAGTAATCATACCAAATGAAATATCAGTTGATCCCATACCCGTTGAGAATGCTCCTAAAGCACCATGAGTACATGTATGAGAATCTGCACCAATAATTACATCACCAGGTAATACTAAACCTTTTTCTGGTAATAAAGCATGTTCAATTCCCATGTCTTTTTCATCAAAGAAATATTTTAAATCATGTTTCATTGCAAAATCTCTAGAGATTTTAGCTTGATTTGCAGATGCAATATCTTTTGCAGGAATAAAGTGATCAAGAACAATAGCAAAACCTTCTGGATTAACTAATTTTTCAAAACCACCATCTTCAAATGCTTTAATAGAAATTGGAGTAGTAATATCATTTCCAATTACCATATCAATATTACTTCTAATTATTTCACCAGCATATACTTTTCTACCAACATGCTCACTAAATATTTTTTCTGTTATCGTTTGACCCATATTTAATCTTCCTATATTATTTTCTATTTTCAGAGATTATAACCAAATTATTTTTAAGCTCCCAAATTTGGAAATTTAACTTTGTTTACTTTCTTCTTTTTTTGATGATTTTATTTGTTTATAAATGATTATTACAACAGCAATATCAATAATTACATCTGCAAAATTAAAAATTGCAAAATCAAAACCATAATGCCAATATAAATAATCAACAACCCCACCATAAGTAAATCTATCTAATATATTTGATAAACCACCCGCAAAAAGTAGTGATATGGGAAAGTAATATTCATAAAAAACATCTTTATTTTTATATAAATATATACAAGCACCAAATACTACAGATAATTGAATATACTTTAAATACTCTTCTAAAAAGGATAACATTGAAAATGCTACACCATAATTATATGCTAATTGTAAAGACATATATGGTCCATACACATCCCAATCAAAATGTGCAAAACCATATTTTATAAGTTGATCAAGTGTAAAAAGAACAGTAAAAAGTATATAGAAAAATACTAATTCTCTTCTCATAGCACTTTTTTAAAGAATGAAATTAGAGTTTGCATTCCTTCTTCAACATCTTTTTTATTTCTACCTTCTAAAAGTAATCTAATCTTATTTTCAGTTCCTGAATATCTAATTAAATCTCTCATACCTTTTTCTCTTAAAGGCTTAAGTAATTCATCTAAACCTTCAATTTTATCTAAAGGAATTTTCTCATTAATTTTCATATTATGTAAAATTTGAGGATATAATTCAAAAGGATTTAAAACTTCACTAGCTTTTTTTCCTGATTTTATAACTAATGCTAAAACTTGTAATGCAGATGCTAAACCATCACCAGTTTTTGCAGCATCTGAGAAAATAATGTGACCACTTTGCTCACCACCGAAGTTAATATCTTCATCTTTCATAACTTCAAGTACGTATTTATCACCTACGTTTGATCTATGTAATTTAATGTCATCTTTTTCTAAATAATCTTCAAGTGCTTTATTAGACATAACAGTTGCAACACAAGCATTACCCTCTAATAATTTTTCATCATTTAAGTACTTACAAAGAGCGCCTATTAATTTATCACCATCAACTACATTACCTTTTTCATCAACTACAACTAATCTATCTGCATCACCATCAAGTGCTAAACCAATATCTGCTCTGTACTCTTTTACAAGCTTTCCAATATTCTCAGGATGCATTGCACCGCAGTTTTCATTGATATTAAATCCATCAGGTTTATCATTTACAACAATAACATCTGCACCTAATTCATTTAAAATTGTAGGTCCAACTTTGTATGCTGCACCATTTGCACAATCAAGTACAATTCTTAAACCATGTAGTGTTAAATCTTTTGGAAAAGAGCTTTTTATTGAAACAATATATCTTCCAATAACATCATCAATTCTTTTAGATGCTCCAATACTTTTATCAGTTACTTGACCATTAATAAGAGCATCTTCATTATTAAAAATCTCTTCGATTTTTTTCTCACAATTTACACCTAATTTATTACCATGGTTATCAAAAAACTTAATTCCATTGTCTTCATAAGGATTGTGAGAAGCAGATATCATAATACCAGCATCACATCGCATACTCTCTGTTAAATATGCAATTGCAGGAGTTGGCATAGGACCAATTTGAATTACATCATAACCAACAGCAGTAAGACCACTTACAAGTGCATTCTCAATCATATACCCACTTCGTCTTGTATCTTTACCTACAAGTATTCTTTTTGTTGTAGAATGCTTCCTAAAATATATACCCGCAGCCATCGCTAATTTGATTACTGTAATAGAATCTAAAAATTCTCCAGCCTTACCTCTAACGCCATCTGTTCCAAATAGTTTCATTAAATCTTCCTAAAATTAAACTTGTTTTAAGTTGCTTTGGGTAACATTCTACCCTTAAAAATTTTACAAAGAGGTTAAATAAAATGGCAAATCATAAATCTGCAGAAAAAAGAGCTAGACAGACAATAGTAAGAACTGAAAGAAACAGATTCTTCAAAACAAGACTTAAAAACGTAACTAAAAACGTATTAGCAGCATTAGAAGAAGCTGATAAAGAAAAAGCATTAGCTACATTCAAAGTTGCAAACAAATATATCCACCACTGTGTATCTAAAGGTATCCTTAAAAAGGGAACTGCTGCTAGAAAAGTAAGTAGATTACAAGTAAAAGTTAACGCTTTATAATTCCTAACCGAATTATAAATTAACAATATGCTACAAGACAAATTACAGCCTTTTATAAATAGGCATGAAGAGATTAACGAATTATTAATCTCTCCTGAAATAACTAGTGATATAAAAAAAATGACTGAACTTGCAAAAGAACAGTCTAATATTGCTCCAATTGTTAGCAAAGCTAAAGAGTATATTCAAGTTTTAAATGACATCGAAGAGAATAAAATGCTTCTTGATGACAATGAACTTGGAGAACTTGCAAAAGAAGAGTTAAGAGAATTAGAGCCAAAAAAACCTGCATTAGAAGAAGAAATTAAATTTCTAATGATTCCTAAAGACCCTAATGATGACAAAAATATCTATTTAGAGCTTAGAGCAGGTGCTGGTGGTGATGAAGCTGCTATATTCGTAGGTGACTTATTTAGAGGTTACTTAAAATATGCAGAAAACAATGGCTGGAAAGTTGAAATTATGAACACTAACGAAAGTGAGTCAGGTGGATACAAAGAAGTTGTAGTTCTAATTAAAGGTGATCACGTATATTCAAAGTTAAAATTTGAAGGTGGTACACATAGAGTACAAAGAGTTCCTGCTACTGAATCACAAGGAAGAGTTCATACATCTGCTATTACAGTTGCTGTAATGCCAGAAGTAGACGATGTTGAAATTGAAATAGATCCTAATGATCTTAAAATTGATGTTATGAGAGCCAGTGGTAATGGTGGGCAATCTGTAAATACTACGGATTCTGCTGTAAGAATTACACATATACCAACAGGACTTGTAGTAACAAATCAAGATCAAAAATCTCAACATAAAAACAAAGATAAAGCTATGAAAGTTTTAAAAGCTAGGCTTTATGACATTCAAATGAATGAGAAGATGCAATCAGAAGGTGCAACTAGAAAAGAACAAGTTGGTACTGGAGATAGAAGTGGAAGAATTAGAACTTATAATTATCCACAAAACAGAATAAGTGATCATAGAATTAACTTAACACTTTACCGATTGGATTATATCATGAATGATGGTTTATTTGATGAAGTAATTGATCCTCTTATTGCTGATCATCAATCTAAACTAATTGAGGCTAATGGATTATAAAATCCGTTAGTTTTCTTTTTTACTACAAATCTTATGCTAAAAATAAATCAAACATATACTCACTATAAAAACAAACAAAACTACATAATTTTAAATTTTTGTAAAATTCAAGAAAATGATACTTGGGTTAAAGCAGTTATCTATAAACCAGATGATTGTGAAGAACTTTTTGTAAGATCATATACTGAATTTGAAGATAAATTTAAAAAAACTAAATAATGATTAAAAATATTAATATAATTTAATTTAATCGAAAACATTTTTATAACTTTACTTAATTATTATATTTTATAAATACAATAACTCTAAACTACTTTTCTTAAAGCCTTATTTATAGGTGTCTTTACTTTAATTTCTTTAAATACTTAATAAATATAATCTTGGGTAACCAAAATGTAACCAATTGATATTAGAATTTCGGAATAAATAAATCAAAACATTTTGGAGAAAACATGACAATTAAAAAAACTTCTCTTGCTTTATTAGCAAGTGCTGCATTAACTGTAAGTTTAAGTGCTAGAGATCAAATTAAGATCGTTGGTTCATCAACTGTATATCCTTTTTCATCTTCAGTTGCTGAAGAATTTGGTGCTACAACAAAATTCCCTACTCCTGTAGTTGAATCAACTGGTTCAGGTGGTGGAATGAAACTATTTTGTTCAAGCAATGACTTAAATACTCCAGATATTACTAATGCTTCTAGAAGAATGAAAGCTAAAGAGTTTAAAATGTGTGAAGAAAATGGAGTTGTTGATATTACAGAATCTGTAATTGGTTATGATGGTATAGCATTTGCTCAAGCTAAATCAAATCCTGCATTTAACATTTCAAAAGAACATTTAGCATTAGCAGTTGCAAAAGAAGTACCTTCAAAAGATGGTAAATCATTAATTGCAAATCCATATAAAAAATGGTCAGATATTGATGCTTCATTACCAAATAGAGAAATTATTGTTTATGGACCACCAAAATCATCTGGTACAAGAGATGCATTTGAAGAGTTAGTAATGCAAAAAATATTTAAAAAGATGCCTTTATATACAGATCTTTACAAAGCTGATAAAAAAGCAAATAAAAAATATAAAAAATATTCAGTAATTAGAACTGATGGTGTTTATGTTGAATCTGGTGAAAATGATAACTTAATCGTTCAAAAATTAGATAAAAACAAAGATGCATTTGGTGTATTTGGTTTCTCTTTCTTAGTTGAAAATGATGATAAAGTACAAGGTGCAACAATTAATAATGTTCATCCAACACCTGAAAATATTTCATCTGGAAAATATCCAGTATCAAGATCTTTATTCTTCTATGTAAAAAATTCACATAGAAAAGATGTACCTGCAATTAATGAATATGTAAATTTATTTATGTCTGAAAAAATGATTGGTAAAGATGGAATCTTAGCTGAAATTGGTCTTATTGCATTACCTGATGCTACAAGAACTGCTATTAGATCAAACGTATCTAAAAGAACAAAACTTTCATTAACTGATTTAAAACACTAAAACTTATTAAGAAGTAGAATTTTCTACTTCTTAAATAACTTTATTAATAGATTTTTATCTGTTTAACGCGAACAAAGAGATAAAAGTCTATTAATAAGGTTATTAATATTAGGTGAAAATATGACTCAAAAATGGACTTCAATAGTTGAAAAATTAGATTATGCTTTTCAACCAATTATTCACTCACATACTGGTAAAATTTTTGCTGTTGAAGCGTTAATACGTAATTATGAACAAATTCATAATATTAATACTATACATGAATTATTTGATTTAGCATTTAGTGATGATTTTTTATATGAATTTGATTTAATGCTAAGAGAAAAAGCAATAAAAAAATTTTCTACAATTAATGTTGAAAATTTAAGATTATTTTACAATCTTGATAATAGAATTATTTACAATAAAGCATTAACAACAGGTAATACAGCAAGTTTACTAAAACAATATAATTTAAATAAAGACATAATAACATTTGAATTAAGTGAAAGAGGTGCTCTTTCTGAACAAAGTGCTTTAAGTACAATGATATATAGATATAAAAAAAATGGATACTCAATTGCAATTGATGATTTTGGAATTGGGGTATCTGGATTAAAACTTTTATATTTTAGTCAAGCTGATATTATTAAATTAGATAAATTTTTTATTAGAGATATTGATACAGATTCAAAGAAAAAACTATTTTGTACTTCAATAATTGATATGGCTCATACAATGGGTATTAAAGTAATTGCAGAAGGTATTGAAACAATAAATGAGTATTATACTTGTAAAGATATCGGTGTAGATTTTATTCAAGGATTTTTAGTTCAAAAACCAACAAAAATTACAAAAAATATAACAAAAGTATATAATGAAATTGTAAAAATCATAGAAGATGATAAACGATTTGAAAATACTGTTTTAATTGATGAAAAGTATATTGAAAAAGTAACTCCTCTAAATGTAAATACTTCACTTTATGATCTTTTTATTCATTTTAAAGAAGCTGTAAATTGTAGTTTTGTTCCAATTGTTGATGATTTTCATAACTTACTTGGTGTTATTTATGAAATTGATATTAAAAAGATTTCTTATTCAAAATATGGATTATCACTTGCAAAAAATGAAACACTAGCTTCTACACTTAAAAAATATATTAAACCTGTATTTTCTGTTGAAGAAACATGGGGTGTTGATAAAACCTTAGAGATGTTTAATTTAAATGCACAAAATAGTTTAGGAATATTTATTACAAAAGCAAATAAATATAAAGGATATTTAAATTTAAATACCTTATTAACAATTTCTTATAATAGAAATATTGAAATAGCAACAAATCAAAATCCACTTACTAAATTACCAGGAAATAAAAAGATTGAAAGTTTTATTCATCAAAGTCTGAAAAATTTTAATAAAGAAACTACACATATGCTTTATTTTGATTTTAATGATTTCAAACCTTTTAATGACCATTATGGTTTTAGACAAGGTGATAGAGCAATATTAATTTTTGCAGAACTACTACAAAAAAAATATCCGAAAGATTCATTAATTGCTCATATTGGAGGAGATGACTTTTTTGTTGGTATTAAAAATAAAAGTTATGAAGATACATTTGCTTTGACATGTAATGTTCTTGAAGAGTTTAAAACCTCAATTAGAGATTTATATACACAAAAAGATAAAGACAATGGATATATTCTTGCAAAAGATAGATTTAATATTGAAAGAAGATTTAATCTACTCTCAACTTGTTGTGGAATTATTGAAATTACAGATAAATCCAAAACTAATAATTTTGATCATACTCTAAATATTATAAAAAAATTCTCTAAAAAATCTTTCCTACCTTTGGGTGCTAGTATTTAGCATCTACTCTTTGTAACCATCTTGTAACTCTCTTTAATTATACTTCTGAATAAATTAACAAAAAGGCAAATTATTGAGCACTTTTGAAACAAGAAATAAAAATAGAGAAATAACTGAAAAGCTAATTAAATTTGCATTAATTACTGCTTCTGTTATTTCAATATTAACAACTTTTGGAATTTTATTTTCAATTTTATTTGAAGCTATTGAATTTTTCCAAATGAGAAGTTTTTGGTATTTTATTACTGGAACTGAATGGTCACCTGGTGTTGAAGGTAGTAAATTTGGAGCTGTTCCAATTTTTGCAGGTACTTTTGTAATTACAATTATTGCACTTTGTGTTGCAATTCCTATTGGTTTAGGAAGTGCAATTTATATGAGTGAGTATGCTAGTGATAAAACAAGAGATTACCTAAAACCTTTATTAGAAGTATTAGCTGGTATTCCAACTGTTGTATATGGTTTCTTTGCTGCTATTACAGTTGCACCATTAATTGTAAAACTAGCTGATAGCGTTGGTTTAGATGCAACATTTAACTCAGCACTAGCATCAGGTGTTGTAATGGGAATTATGATTATTCCAGTAATTTCATCATTATCTGATGATGTTATTAGAGCTGTTCCTGATTCTCAAAGAAAAGCGGCTTTAGGACTTGGATTAACTCATGGAGAAACAATTAAAGATATTGTTATTCCATCTGCACTTCCAGGAATTATTTCAGCATCACTTTTAGGATTATCAAAAGCACTTGGTGAAACTATGATTGTTGTTATGGCAGCTGGTTTAAGACCAAATCTTTCATGGAACCCACTTGAAGATATGACAACTGTTACTGTAACTATTGTTAATTCATTAGTTGGTGATTTTGAATTTAATTCACCTGAAACATTATCAGCATTTGCATTAGGATTGGTATTATTTGTTGTTACTTTAGTACTAAATATTATCTCGTTATCTTTAATTAGAAAATTCAAAGAAAAATATAAAGTGAATACATTATGATTAATAAAAAAGAAAAAAAATTAATGGAAACTAATCCATTTTATGACCCTACGTTAAAAAAAAGACATACAAGTGCAAAGAGATTTAAAAAGTTTACTTTAACTTCATTAATCTTTTCAATTGCGTTTTTAGCATTTTTCCTTTTTGATATTATTGGAAAAGGAACACCTGCTTTTCATGTTACATATTTAGAAGTAGATGTTTCTTATAATGAAAAATCTATTAATGATTCAAGATATGCAGTTGAAAGAAAATATAGAAATATTGTTTCAAGAGCTTGGTTAAGAGAACTTCCTAAACAAGTTAAAGAAAATCCATTATTAATGAATACAACTCAAACACTATGGGTTTTAGCTGATGATCAAGTTGATCAGTACTTTAAAGAACATCATTATAAATTAAAGTCAAAAGATAGAGCCTTAGTTGATGATATGAAAGCTCATGGAAGAGTTGATTTTAGATTTAACTCTATTTTCTTTACAAATGGAGATTCAAAAATTCCTGAGTTTGCTGGATTATTTTCTGCAATGGTTGGTTCAATTTTAACATTGATTATTACAATGTTAGTTGCTTTTCCTCTTGGAGTTATGACAGCGATTTATTTAGAAGAGTTTGCAGAAGATAATAAATTCACTAGACTTATTGAAGTAAATATTAATAACCTTGCAGCAATTCCATCAATTTTATTTGGTCTATTAGGTCTTGCAATTTTTATTAACCTTTTTGGAATGCCAAGATCATCACCACTAGTAGGTGGTTTAACATTAGCACTTATGACTTTACCTATTATTATTGTAAGTTCAAGAGCAGCCTTAAGAGCAGTTCCAGATAGTATTAGACAAGCAGGATATGGTTTAGGTTTAACAAAAATTCAAGTTACAAAAGATCATGTTTTACCATTAGCATTTCCTGGTGTTTTAACAGGTTCAATTATTGGTTTAGCACAAGCTATGGGTGAAACTGCTCCTTTAATTATTATTGGAATGATTGCATTTATCCCAGATGCACCAACAATGGTAACAGATGCAGCAACAGTTATGCCAGCACAATTATTTACATGGGCAGGAATGCCAGAAAGAATGTATATAGAAAAAACAGCTGCAGGTATTATGGTATTACTTACAGTATTAATATCATTAAATGCAATAGCAATTTATTTAAGAAAAAAATTCGAAGTTAAGTGGTAGAAGGAATATAGTATGAAAAAAGATAATAAAGTTAAAGTTAAAGTTGAAGAATTAAATCTATGGTATGGAGATAATCATGCCTTACATGGAATTAATGTTGAACTATATCAAAATAAAATCACTGCTTTAATTGGACCTTCTGGTTGTGGTAAGTCTACATTTTTAAGATGTTTAAATAGAATGAATGATTTAATTTCAGCTGTTAAAATTGATGGTTCAGTTGTTATTGATAAAAAGAACATTTATGATAAAGATGTTGATGAAGTAAGTGTTAGAAAAAAGATTGGTATGGTATTTCAACAACCAAACCCTTTTCCAAAATCTATTTATGACAATGTAGCTTATGCACCTTTAAAACATGGAATTGTTGCAAAAGGAAAAGAGTGTGATGAACTTGTAGAAACATCACTTAGAAAATCTGGACTTTGGGATGAAGTTAAAGATAAGTTAGGAGAACCTGGAACTTCATTATCAGGGGGACAACAACAAAGATTATGTATTGCTAGAACTATTGCTGTTAAGCCTGAAGTTATTTTAATGGATGAACCAACATCAGCACTTGATCCAATTTCAACTGAAAAAATTGAAGCTTTAATGTTAGAGCTTAAAAAAGATTATACGATTATTACAGTAACTCATAATATGCAACAAGCTGCAAGAGTTGCTGATTACACAGCATTTTTCCACTTAGGGAAACTTATTGAGTATGATGAAACAGAAACAATTTTTGTTAATCCAAATAATAAGAAAACAGAAGATTATATAACAGGAAGGTTCGGATAATGTTAAAGATTTATGAGGATAAAAGAAATATCATTAGAGAAGATATTTTAGAAATTGGTAATACGGTTGTTGATGCATTAGAGACATCACTTAAAGCATTAAAAGAAGATAATGTATCTTTATTTAAAGATATTGATTTATCAACTAAAAAACTATCAAATAAATCAAATGAAATTGATAATTTGATTGTTACAACTTTAGCTTTATATTCACCAGAAGCTAAAGATTTAAGAGAGATGGTTTCATATTTAAAGATTACAAATGAATTAGTAAGAGCTGGTTCAAATATCAAAAGTTTTGTTAAGATTTTTAAAAATGCATATTCAAATGATTTAAATACAAATACAATTTTAGAGTTTGCAATACCTTTACAAAAATCAGCATTATTAGCTTTAAA
>NZ_JBGUES010000037.1:0-16948 GCF_041821165.1 Poseidonibacter sp.
TACCTATTCCGCCACACTCGCACATATCCATCAATTTTAAGAATAAGTCTTCTTAAATTGGACGGGAATTATAATAGCTTGTTCCTTAAGAACTTATTAATTATATACTTATATACGAATATTTTCTAAAATTTATACTCTAAACTATTAATTTGAAGTTTTTCATTTTCAAAGGGATTTATTATAGCTTGAACCTCATCAAACTTATATTTAAATCTAAAACCAATTTTAGAACCCTTTGCAGTTGATTCTAAGATATAAAAAGGCTCAGTATTTACATATAATGCCTTTTTATTTTCCAATTTATTTTTTAGTTTAACAATCACAAATATATGCTTAGGAACTAAAACAAAATAAGCTTCATAATCTTGAACTTTTAATAGTGATATTAATAAATTACTCTTATCACCAAAATTTTGCTTAACTACTTGTTTTGAACTTCTTGCAATACTTTCATTTACTTTATAAGGAATAGCTGTTGTAAAATCCAATAGTGACTGTATTTCGCATAATTCATCATTGTTACAATCTTTAGTCAAATAAGAACTAAGTCTTTTTGTATAATCATCAACTCTTACTTGATTTACATATGTTGTATCCCCTATATCTGTAAATTGATTTTTTACAATAATAAATGAATTTATAATCAAATAGATAATATAAATAATAAATACAAATGAAATAAAAAATGAAAAGTATTTTAAAAACTTATTATCAATTAGCATATTTCACTTAGTGCTTTTTTAAAAACTTCATTTGCACTTTTTGCCTTTACAGCAATACGAACATAACTTTCATCTAAATAATCAAAGTTTGAACAATCTCTTACCATGATTTTATAAGGTTTTAGTTTTTCTTGAAACTCTTTTGCTTTTATATTTTTTAGTTTTACTAATATATAGTTTGCATAACTTTTATAAATAGTTTCAAATAAAGAAGAATCTCTTAAAATATTTTCTAATTCAATTCTAGATTCAATGTTTATTTCTTTTGAGATAATTTTAAACTCTTTATCATCAAGTGCTTCTTGTAAATAACTTGAATCAAAATGTGATAATTTCCACATAGGTTCAAACTCTTTTAAACTAGATATATTCTCTTTATTTGAAACAATAGTCCCTACTCTAATTCCAGCACTTGAATAAAATTTTGTCATTGATTTTAATATATATAATTTATCATAATCTTCTAAGTATTTAATAGCAGACTTTCCATCACAAAAGTCTAAAAAACTCTCATCAATTAAAATAGTACAATCTTTACTAATCCACTTTTTCATCAAACTTTCTAAATCATAAAAATTGCCATCAGGAGTAGAAGGATTTACAAAAATGATAAAACTATTTTCTTTGATTTCTTCTTGCATATTTTCAAATCTATTAATACTATGTATTTTATAATCAAAATTTATTGCTGCTTTTTTGTACTCTAAATATGCAGGTGAATAAATCGTACAATGTTTTAAATCAAGATGTTTAAACAAAGTAAAAATTGCAGAACTTCCACCATTAAAAAGTTCCATTTGATTTATATCTATCTTATAGTTTAAAGCTATTTTTTTATATAAACTATCATATACAGGATAAGATGAAATATCTAAGTTATTAAAATCTATATTTATTTTTGGTTTTATAAAGTTTATATTTGAAGAAAGATCAATAATTTCATTAACTTCACAGCCTAAATCTTTAGCAAATTTTTCTATTTGTCCACCATGTTCAAAAGTTTTCATAGTATTAACATAAGTCCTATATTTAAAAGTAATAATTCTGTATGTTCAAGTGTAAAGCCCAAACAATCACCATTTACAAATCCAAATTTTTTATCTAATATTTTTAGTATAAAATAAAAACTAAGAAGTGATAAAATAAAAAGAACTAAAACATTTGAACCTAAAAGTATTAAAAAAAGTATATAACTTAAGGCAAATAATTTAACTCTTAAAACACCAGCTCCTTGAAAAGCAAGAGATAAAAAGCTATCTTTATTAAATTTAAAAAAGCTAAGTAAATAAATAAAATTCAGTCTTGATAATACACAAACAATAAAAAATAAAGCATACTGCTTTTCATATAAAATATATGTAATTATCCCTATTTTTAAAAGTACAAAACAAAAAGCATAAATTGCTCCAATTGCTCCAATAGTAGGCTCTTTCATAATTTTATATACATCTTTCCCTGAATATGCTGCAAACCATGCATCAACGACATCACAAACAGCCTCAAGGTGTAAAAAACCATATAATGCTAGATATATAATAGAAACAACAAAAGCACTATATAATGGATTAAAGAACTCATTTAACACAAGATTTAATCCTAGAGTAATACTTGCAAGAATTGCTCCTACTAAAGGAAGTAAGGCAAAAGTGTATTTATATGTTTCATTATTTATTTCCATATTCTTTACAAAAACGGGAATCATTGAGAAATATGAAAGTGCAAAATAAAAGGCGTTTAATAGTTGTTTCATTTTAATCTTTTTTCTAATGAATATTTCACTTCATATACCTCATCACAATTTTGGACTAAAAATTGACCAATTAAACCTGAAATATCTACAAATTCACGAGAGTATTTTTCTATTGGAATTACACCATTTCCAATATCATTTAAAACAAAAACAATATTACAATCTATTTTAAATAGCTCTATTAATTGTTTTTTCATTGATTCAAAACCCTCATTCATATTATTTAAAATAAACATTGTCATACAATCTACTAAATAAGTCTCTTTGGCTTTTACAACTTTTAATAAATCTTTTGGCTCTTCTATACTAAAAAACTCATCTTTTCTATCATCAATATGCCTTTTTATTCTTTTTTGCATAGCTTCATCATTATATGAATTATCATAAGTAGCTATATAATATGGTTTTGAGTTTTGTGCTAAGTCCAAAGTTTTTGTACTTGCTCTTGATGTTTTGCCTGATTTTTGACCACCAAAATAAAATATTTTCATTATAATCCTAAAAAGTTTTTAATACCTGTAAATACAATTTGAGCAGACAACGCAGCTAAAAATAATCCAGTGATTTTTGATATTACAAGTAAACCTTGTTTTCCAACTAACTTCTCTATTATAGTTGAAGAATATAACATTAATCCAATTACTAAAACAGCACAAATTAAAGCAAAACTACCAGAAATTAAAGCTGTTTTTGTTTTAAAACTAGCTCCCATAACAAGTAATATACCAATAGTTCCAGGTCCAATAGTAACAGGTATTGCAAGAGGAACAACAGCAAGTTCAGAGATATTTTTATCTTCTACTTTACCACTATCTTTACTTCCTTTGATTAAATCAACAGCTGATAAAAATAGTAATGCTCCTGCACCTATTCTAAAAGCATCAAGTGTTATACCAAATACAGAAAAAATATGTTTACCAAAAAATAGAAGAATTAAACTCATAATAATTACAGAAATAGTAACCTTAATAGCTAAAGCTTTTCTTTCTGAAATTGTTGCTTCTTTTGTAACTGTTAAAAATACAGATAATACAAAAAAAGGTGTCATAATAAAAAACATTTTTAAAAATGTTGAAATAAAAATTTCCATATATCTATCCTAAAAAACTTTCAATTTTTGATGTTAATTCTTTTTTATTAATACCATTAATACTTGCATAACAAAGTGCTGCACCACAACCTACACCCTCTTTTGCTTCACCTTCATCATAAAGCTTTAAAGCAGGATGTGAAGATTCACTAAAGTCAAAATCACTTGCATAAGCATTTATTGGAAAAGACAATTGTTCTAAAAGTGCTTTAATATTTGAGTTCTCATCTTCATTTATCCATTTTGTTGTACATAAAGCAATATTTGAAGAATCAATATTTCCTTGCATACTTTCTAAAATAGAGTTTACAATCAATAAAACGGTAGCCATTTGAGTACCACCTGCAAGTATAACTTTTAGATTCTTTGATGTACTTCCTAATATAAATCCTGCATTAAAAATAAGCATATTATCTGAAACACTTGATAATTTTGTAAAAATATCATCTTCTTTATCTATATTTTCTAATGCTTTATTTATTACCTTATCTTTAATATCATTAGGATTATTTTTATATGAAGATGAGAAATATCCTTCATCTTTATATCCTAAAGCTAAAGCTGTTGCATTTGCTGTTGTTGTACCACTTGGAACTGATTCTGCAAGAATTACATAATCATCTTTTGTTTCATAATTTGTTCCAAACTCTACACCTTTTTGAAAGATTTCCATTGCATTAATATTTGCACCATCATCAATTCTTTTGCTTGGTTTTATATCAAAACTATGAGTTTTAAAATAATTTATTTTTGGTAAGTTTTCTAAACCTAAATCTAAAACTTCTATATTTGAAAATGCATTTAATTCATGTACTGCTCTTGTAATTAAAGCAGGTGTAGGAACACCTTTTGGAGTTTGTGCAATATCATCTAATGAACGAACTTCTTTTGTACATAAAAACTCTGCATCTAATGTAGGTGTTAAATATAATTTGCCAGGAATTCCAGCTTGAGAAATATTTGGGATTTCGCAAGTTTTTGTAACACTTGCACTTAATAAAAATGTAGCTTTTTTTCCTCTTAAAAATTCAAGAAAATCTACACTTCCTAAAATAGTATTAAAGTTCATGTGAACCCTTTTTAATAATTTTTAGGAAGTATAACAAATCTTATATAAAAGGCTTAATTTAAAAATATTTATTTACTATTTCTAGAAAATCTTTAGGATTTTTATAGCCAACTATTTTAGCAGCTTTTATTTCTTGATTATTTGTATCCCAAAAAATTAATGCAGGAGGACCTACTACACCATATTTTTTTTGTAAGGCTATATCCTCATCATTATTAGCAGTTACATCTGCTTTTAATAAAGTAAACCCTTTTAGTTTTTTTATAACAGCAGGGTCTTTAAATGTAATATGTTCAAGCTCTTTACAAGAGATACACCAATCAGCATAAAAGTCTAACATAACTGGTTTAGTTGATGCTTTTATTGCTAAGTCTAACTCATTAATATTTTTAATATATGTAATATTTAACTTATCATCTTGAATTAACGCACCTTTTGAACTAGTAAACTTTTCTAAAGGCAATAAAGGATTTGTAGCCCCACTAATTGCACCTATAAATAAAACTATTCCAAAAAGAAATACAATTACAGTAAATAATTGAGCTAAAATATGCTTATAAATTTTTAAATAAATAGCCGTACCTAAAAGTAAAAATGACCATAAATACATAGCAATAGTTGGATTAATGATTCTCTCTAACATCCAAATAGCAATTGCTAACATTACAATACCAAATATTTTTGATACACTATCCATCCAACCACCTGGTTTTGGCATAAATTTACCTGCTCCTAAACCAATAAGTAATAATGGTATTCCCATTCCCATACTTAATACAAATAATGCAAGTCCACCAAGAACAGCATCACCTGTTTGTCCAATATAAACCAAAGCTCCTGCAAGTGGAGGTGCAACACAAGGTCCTACAATAAGTGCAGATAAGAATCCCATAACTGCAATTCCCAATACTCCTTGTTTTTGTTTTCCTTCTGTTGATTTATTAATTCTATTTTGTAAACTTTGAGGTAATTCAATTTTATAATATCCAAACATTGAAAAAGCAAGTGCTATAAAAATTCCTGCAAATATTGTTAAAACATAAGGATTTTGAAGTGCTACTTGTAAATTAGCTCCAAATATACCTGCTAATACTCCTGCTATTGTATATGCAAAGGCCATTGATAAAACATATACTAATGATAAAAAGAAACCTCTAGTTGCTGTCATTTTATTATGTTGTGAAGCACCTACAATAATTGATGATAAAATAGGGATCATAGGAAAAACACAAGGCGTAAAAGAAAGCAATAATCCAAAACCAAAAAAAGTTGCTAATATAAATAGAGTATTTCCACCCTTTAGCGTATTTGTAATAATATCTGTTTCATTTAATTCACTATCATTTGATACTTGTGCATCTGTAATATTTGTATTTTTTTCTTTTGCATTTGCATCAAGATTTAATTTATAAGATTCTTTCATAGGAGCATAACAAAGCCCGTCTTTTGAACATCCTTGAAATTTAACCTCTAAGTCATAAACTTTTGAATCAACTTTTGATTTTAATAAAGAAAATGGTATTTCAATACTTTGGTCTTCAAAATGCACAATAAATTCTTCATATGGTACAGGAGTTGGAATACTTAAGTCTTCTGTAATATCAATTTTTTGAGGTGTTTTAATTAGAACTTTTAATTTATCAGCATATAAATAAATTCTATCCCCAAGTTTTAAATTAAATATTAGTTTATCATCTAGTTGAATAAACTCTTTTTTAAAAGCATCTTGGGGTTCAAGAAAATCTTTTTGTAACTCTAAAGAGTACGAGTATATTGTAATTAATAATAACAATAAAATCTTTTTCATCAATATTACCTTTTTTAATTTTTTGTATTATATTTAATCTATGTAAAGAACTTGTTAAGTGTTTATAATAAAGGCTTTATTATACTTAAATATGTTAAATTTACTTTTTAAAGAAAGGTATCGAAATGAACCAATTAGTAGATTTACAACCAAGAATTGTTGAAAAAATGATTAATGATAATATTGTAATGATTGATATAAGAAGAGAAGATGAATGGCTAAGAACTGGATTGATTAAAAATGTTCATACTTTAACTTTTTTTGATGAATATGGTAACCATGATATAGAAAATTGGATGAAAGAGTTTAAAAAACTTGTAACAAATACTAATCAAACATTTGTATTAGTTTGTGCTCATGCAAGAAGAACTAGAAGTGTTGGAAATTTTTTAATTGAAGAAGGTTATAAAAACTGTGCTCATTTATTTGGAGGTATGGCTTTGTGGCAACAAGAGTTGCGAGAAGTGAAAGAGTATAAGAAAAAAGAAGACTTATAAAGAAGTCTTCTTAAATAATTTATGAATTCTTTTTAGCTGCACTTGCTTCTTGTAAAATAGCAATTACCTCATCTAAATTTTCATATGGAATATGTGACTTCCATTGAATATCTTGACCATTTAAAGAAATACCAATACTTACGATATCTGAAGTATCTTTTCCATATGGTTCTGTAACATTAGAAATTGAAATCTTACCTTTTTTAGTACCAGCTAACGTTAATGAACCTAATTCTGTAATTGTAGACATTGTCAATCCTTCTATATTAATTTATTATATTTTACAAAGATAAACTTGTGTTTTAGTAAAAAAATAAATAATTTAGTTTATTGTTGCAACTTTTTGACCAAATTTAACATTTTGATTCAGTAATTCTTCAATTTGTACGCTATCATTTTCCCAAATCATTACAACAGTTGAACCCATTTTAAAGTAACCTAAACAATCACCTTTAGAAATTTCAAGATTTTCATATTCATATACTTTTAATTCTTGAGCATTTGTATTTGTTTCAACTCTTGGTTCAAAATCAAATACCATTTGTCCAACATTTAAAGCACCAACAAAAACCATGTAAAATAATTTTCCATTATTTTCACACTCTAAAATAACTCTTTCATTTTGAACAAAAAGATCTAACTCTTTATTTAAGTATTTTAAATTTACAGGATATAACTTACCTGGAACGTGTATTAATTTTTTTAATGTAAAATCACTTGCTGCATGATATCTATGGTAATCTTTTGGTGATAAGTAAAAGTTCATAAATGAACCATTTTTTACTTTATCAAAATTTGAAGAACAATCGTATGTTAATAACTCTTCAACAGAATATTCCATTCCTTTGATTTGTAAAGCAGTATCATCTTTAACAGCACCACACTCTGTGATTAAACTATCAGTAGGTGAAATTACTACATTTTCATCAGTATTAATTTCTCTTGCAATTTCTAATTCTCTTGTAAATAAAAGATTTAATGACTTGTAATGTTTAGGGTTTTTAAACTCACTCATATTTAAACCTAAAAATTTAACATATCCATTATTTATTATTGTTTGAATAAATGAAGGGAACTGTGTTTTTGCAAATTTTCCAAAATATTGAGAAATCAAATTTGTTATATGCATTTTTTTCCTTTTTTAAAACTTTCGCATATTTTATCCATATTATCTTCTTAATCTGCTTTAGCAAGTTTTTATTTTTTTTATCATATAAGCTAAATTTAGCTACTCTTCGTTTTATAATTTAAATAAATATAAGGAAATTTAATGTACAAAATCGTTGTTTCAAATCAATGTGCTTGTTTTAAAAAAAGTGATTTAAAAAATAATTTAACATTTACATCAAAAGATGAAGCACTTTTAAAAGCAATTGAAATGAAAGATTTCATGAATAAAAGTTTTTGTAAAAAACATGAATTTGATTTACAAGAAATGTATAATAACTTTGTGATATCTTTTTATACAGATGTAAGAGATACATGCTGTGGAAATGGTTGTTGCTCTTAAGCAACAATCATTTTTTTAAGTTTTAGGAACTAAAATATAGACTTTGCCTTCTTCTTTCATAAGCCCCGCTAACTCTTGTGCTTCTTTTCCAAAACCATAAAAATAATCAATTCTATTTTTACCTTTTATAGCTCCACCTGTATCTGCTGCTATTACTAACTTTTTAATTGATTCTTTTGTTTTAGGATTAGTGGTTTGTATAAAAACAGGACTTCCAAGAGGAATATATTTTCTATCTACTGCAATATTTCTTTTTGATACAAGAGGAACATTTAAACTTCCTGTTGCTCTATTATTTGTTTCTTTAAAAAATACATAACTTTCATTGTAGTTAAATACTTCATTTATTCTATTTGGATTTTCTTTTAAATATTTTTTTATACTTTGTAGTGATATTTTATCTTTAGAAATATACCCATCAGCTACAAGTTTTTTTCCAATAGATGAATATTTTCTTCCATTTTGATTAGAGTATGAAACATTAATAATTTCATCATTTTCAAGCAATACTCTACCTGAACCTTGGACTTGTAAAATAAACAAATCAACAAGACTGTTTGTATAACATATAACTTCTAAATCATCTCGCTTTTTTATCTCTTCTCTTGTATCATAAGGAACATATTTACCATCAACTAGTTTGGCTTTATATTTGTATTTCTTAAAATGCTCATACTCATTCTTATTTTTAATAGTAATTAAATCTTTTGGAGTTTTATATATTGGATATTTATAAGTTTGCGTTTTTACTCTACTACCTTTTAATAATGGCTCATAGTAACCAGTAATTAAAATAGGATTTTCTTTTGGAGGAACTAAACGTTTTACAGTAAAATTATTTGTGAAAAACTCTTCTGCATCATTTGTATATTTAACATTTTCACATACTTCTTTAAATAACTCTTTTTTTGAAGATTTAATACAAGATTTTTTAAATACCTTAAATGCTAAATTTAAATCATCTTCATAAAAACCATTTATATCTTTAAATTTAATATTGTTTGCATTAGCAAAAGAGATAGTGAAAATTAATAAAAATACAATAGAATTTTTCAAAAATAATCCTTTTAGAGTTGATTAATTAACTTTGTGAGTAAACTTCTTTTAATCCACATGATTTACATCTGTATTCTACATCATTTACGCCTGAACATCCACCATTTTTAAGAACTCTTGCACTTATTACTTCTGATTTAAAAGTAGTTTTAGAATTTTCATCATAAAAAGTTTTTGTTTTTGCGCCACAAGTAGGGCATTCACCAGAGTTTAGTTTATCAACACGAGAATGTTTATTTTTAAAATATAAAAGTACTGAGAAGATTACAATTAAAAATGTAATTAGTAAAAATAGTAAGGTTTGCATGAAGCAGAGATTTACTCTACTTCAGCGTCGATAACATCGTCATCGTCTTTTTTAGCTTTTTTATTTGGTTGTTCAGCACCTGCTTGGTCACCACCCTCTTTTTTATACATTGCTTCTGCTAATTTATGAGATTTTTCAGTTAAAGCTTTCACTTTTTCTTCAATTTGCTCTTTAGTAGCATTTTCATCTTTTAATAATTCTTCTAATTCAGCTGCTGCATCAACGATAGCTTTAGTTTCTTCTTCAGATACTGCATCTGGGTTTTCTTCTAATGTTTTTTTAGTTGAATGTAATAAAGCATCAGCTTGGTTTCTTACTTCAATTACTTCTTTTTTCTTAGCATCAACTTCTTTATTAGCTTCAGCTTCATTTACCATTTTTTCAATTTCTTCATCAGATAATCCAGATGAACCAGAAATAGTAATTTTATTTTCTTTACCAGTACCTTTATCTTTAGCAGATACATTTAAAACACCATTTGCATCAATATCAAATGTTACTTCAATTTGAGGAACACCTCTTGGAGCAGCAGGAATATCAGATAATTCAAACATACCTAAAGATTTATTATCTTTAGCAAACTCTCTTTCACCTTGACCTACGTGAATAGAAACAGCTGGTTGGTTATCTTCAGCAGTTGAGAATGTTTGAGATTTTTTAACAGGAATTGTTGTACCTTTTTCAATAAGTTTAGTTAATACTCCACCTAAAGTTTCAATTCCTAATGATAAAGGAGTAACGTCTAATAATAATACATCTTTAACATCACCTCTTAATACACCAGCTTGAACAGCAGCACCAGCAGCAACTACTTCATCAGGATTAACACCTTTATTTAAATCTTTACCGAAGAATTCTCTTACAATTTGGTTTGCTTTTGGTAATCTTGTAGATCCCCCAACCATAATAATTTCATCAATTTCATTTTTATCTAAACCAGCATCTTTTAAAGCAACTTTGATATGCTCTAAAGTTTCAGAAATTAAATCTTCAGTCATTGACTCAAATTTAGCTCTTGTTAATGATTTTACTAAGTGAACAGGACCAGCTGAACCCATAGAGATAAATGGTAAGTTAATTTCTGTTGATTCAGCTGAAGATAACTCTTTTTTAGCATTTTCAGCAGCATCTTTTAATCTTTGTAATGCCATTTTGTCATTTTTAACATCAAATCCATTTTCAGATTCAAACTCTTTTGCTAACCAATCAATAATAGCGTTATCAAAATCATCTCCACCTAAGAATGCATTTCCATCAGTTGATAATACTTCAAATGTTCCATCACCAATTTCAAGTGCAGTAACATCAAATGTACCACCACCTAAATCATATACTAGAACTTTTTCTTCACCTTTTTTATCTAAACCGTATGCTAATGAAGCAGCTGTTGGCTCATTGATAATTCTTAATACATTTAAACCAGCAATAGTTCCAGCTTCTTGAGTTGCTTTTCTTTGTGCATCATTGAAGTATGCAGGAACAGTAATAACAGCATCAGTAACAGGAGCACCTAAATACTCTTCAGCATCAGCTTTTAATTTTCCTAGAATTTTAGCACTCACTTCTTGTGGAGTATATACTTTATCACCAATTTGAACAGCTGCTGCACCATTTCTATCAACGATTTTGTATCCTACTTTAGATTGTGCTTCTTTAGCATTTTCTTCATCCATCATTAAACCCATAATTCTTTTTACAGAATAAATTGTTTTTTCTGGATTTGTAATAGCTTGTCTTTTTGCTGGATCACCAACAAGTACATCACCTTTATCAGTGAATGCAACGATTGAAGGAGTAGTGTTTTTACCTTCTTTATTAGGGATAACTTTCGCTTCTCCACCTTCGTAAACTGCCATACAAGAGTTTGTAGTACCTAAGTCAATTCCAATTACTTTGCTCATATTCTTTCCTTATTAATTTTAATTTTCAAATTTAATTTGTTTATATTTTGTTTTATTTATTAGTTTTATGACATTACGGTCAAATAAATCTATTTTTTACAGATTGAAACCATTGCTGGTCTTAATAATCTATCTTTAAATTTATAACCTTTTTGTAATCTTTGTACAATATGACCATCTTCATGATCAGGGCTATCAATTTGCATTACTGCATCGTGGAAGTTTGGATCAAACTCACCCTCTGTTTCGATAATAGAAATATCATGTTTTTCAAAAGCAGTATAGAAGTTTTTAATTGTTAATTCTACACCCTCTTTTAATTTTGAAAGAAGCTCTTCTGCTGGTAATGCAGATGCTGCTTCTTCTGCTGCTAATGCCATCTCTAATGTATCAATTGGAGATAATAAATCTTTTGCAAACTTTTCAGATGCATAATCAATTGCTTGATATTTTTCTTTTTCTAATCTTTTTTTGATATTTTCAAAATCAGCATGAACTCTAAAATATTTATCTTCACTCTCTTTTAATAAAGCTTCTAACTTAGCAATTTTATCTTCTGCTGTTTCTTCTTTTACTTCTTCAACTGTAGTTTCATCCGTAACTTCTTCTGCTGTTATTTCTTCAACTGTTTCTTGTTTTTTTTCTTCGCTCAAGTTTTTCTCCTAAAAAGTTTTTATTTTTTCGTAAAAATATTCATAATCTTTTGGTAATTCACCAATAACTAACATTTTCACATCTTCATTAGCAATTTTGCAGTAATGACAAATTCCAATATAATCATCAGGTAAAAGGTTTTCAAAATATAAACCTTCCTTTAATCCATCAAGAACTTGTCCTTTTAAAAATCTATTTATAGTTAATTCATCAAAATTGTAATTAAGTGCTAAGTTCAAGAACTCTTTATAATTGTAAATTTCAAAATCAGAGTTTTGCAAAGTTTGGTTTATAGATTCATAAACCTCATAAGCTCCAACATCTTTTGATATTTTTACAATATCTTTTAAATCAAGACCTATCATATCTTGTAAAAATCTATATAACGCATCTGAAAATTTAACACTAATAGCAAATGAAGAAAATTCTAAAATCATATATTTAGATTCAACATTTAATATATTGTTTAATACATCAGATTTCTCTTTTTTAATAAATACAGATACTCCAACTATTGAGGCATAATATTGAATTGCTTGTAAATTTAAATTATTAAGTTCAAAATTAAGTTTATTTGTCCAATATTGTTTTAAAGCTTCAGTAGTTGGAGTTCTTCCACTACTTATATGCTCTTGAGCTAAAAATCCTTCATCCCCTAACTTTTTAAAGTAACCTCTAATTGTTGCAGGTGAATATGTAATATCATACATAGATTTTAATTGTGTTGAACCAATAGGTTCTAAATGCTCAATATAAGCTTTGATAATAGACTGTAATAAAAACTCTTTTTTATTAATCATTTTACAATCATTTCCTTTTTTAGCACTCGTTGTCTTGTACTGCTAAAGAATTATAACCTATTGAGTGTATATTTGTCAAG
The DNA here is from genome assembly GCF_041821165.1 of Poseidonibacter sp. Lineage (NCBI taxonomy): Bacteria > Pseudomonadati > Campylobacterota > Epsilonproteobacteria > Campylobacterales > Arcobacteraceae > Poseidonibacter > Poseidonibacter sp. Next base: position 13,247 of record NZ_JBGUES010000037.1, read on the forward strand.
TAGTTTAATATAAAAACCTATAAAAGTATTTTTATCTTTTTTAAATATATTTTATAAATATTAAGTAAATCTATACTTTTTATATGATAAATTGCAATTAATATGCAATTAATATATAATTTATACAACTTATTGCTTTTAAATAAAATATAATATATGATATAATAATTCAGATGCGCTTAGCTTATCTAATTGCATATAATAAAAAAGGAGAAAGAAATGAAAAAAATCGCTACAGCTACGTTAGTAGGTATGTTATCTATTCCAGCATTTTCTGCTGAATTCATTACAATTGGTACAGGTGGAGTTACAGGAACTTACTACCCAACAGGTGGTGCTATTTGTAGACAAGTTAATAAAATGAAAAAAGAGACTAAAATTAGATGTTCTGTTGAATCAACTGGTGGATCTGTTTACAACATTAATACTATTAAAAATGGTGAGTTAGATTTCGGTATTGCACAAAGTGATACAGTTTATCAAGCATCACAAGGTATTGGTAAATTCGAAGATAAAAAAGTTGAGAAATTAAAATCTGTTATGGCTATTTATCCAGAATTATTAGCACTTGTTACAAGAAAAGATGCAAATATTAACTCTATTACTGATGTAAAAGGTAAAAGAATTAACTTAGGAAATCCTGGTTCTGGAAATGAAGCAACTGCAATGACATTGTTTGAAGCAAATGATATTAAAAAATCTGATTTATCTTTTGCTGGTGCATTAAAAGCAGCAGAAATGCCAGATGCATTAAGAGATAACAAAATTGATGGTTATTTCTATATGATTGGTCACCCAAATGCAAATATTAAAGATGCTACAAACTCTGTTGATACAAAAATTGTACCATTAGAAGGAAAAGCAATTGATGGTTTAATTGCAAAATATCCATACTTTGCAAAAGCTCAAATTGCTGAAGGTTTATACAAAGGTGTAACTAGTCCTGTAAATACTTTTGGTGTTAAAGCTGTTTTAATAACAAGTGATGACGTAAGTGAAAAAGCTGTTTATACAGTAGTAAAAGCAATTTTAGAAAATTTCGATTCATTTAAAAAATTACACCCAGCATACAACAATATTACAAAAGAATCATTATTAGATGGTTTATCTGCTCCATTACATGAAGGTGCAAAAAAATATTTCAAAGAAGCTGGATTATTATAATCTCTAAATTTCAAGAGCGAAAGCTCTTGAAATACAATTTCCATACCTCATTTAAATCTATTTAAATGAGGTATGGAAAACAAAAAAATTACTACAAAGGATCTCACTATGCCACTATATGAAGAAAAACCGCATAAAATCAGTGAATTAGAAGATGAACAAGCCATAGAAAGTGAAGCCATAGTAAATGAACTAGAAGGTCAAAGAGTTTTTGGAAGAGAACACTATGAATTCTGGTTAATTTCTACAATTGCTTTAGTATGGTCATTATTTCAATTATATATTGTATTAGAACCAATAAACTCTACAATTACAAGATCAATTCACTTATCTTTTGGTGTTTTATTAGCATTTCTAATTTACCCAATGTTTAAAAAACCTTATTTTTTACAAAAAATTAGATGGTTTGGATATACACTAGCAACAATTGGTGTTTTATGTGTATCGTACATCGCATATTTTTATGAAGAATTATCTCAAAGACCAGGTGATTATACATCACTTGATATTTTTGTAGCATTAATTGCAATATTAATTTTATTAGAAGCAGGACGTCGTGTATTAGGATTTGCATTAAGTATTATTGCTATTATATTTTTAGCATATGATATGTTAGGTCCTTATATGCCTGAACTAATTATCCATAAAGGTGCTAGTTTAAATAAATTAGCTGGACATATGTTCTTAACAACTGAAGGTATTTTTGGTGTTCCACTTGGAGTATCAGCTGGATTTGTATTCTTATTTGTACTTTTTGGTTCATTACTTGATAAAGCAGGTGCTGGTGAATACTTTATTAACTTAGCATTTGCAATGCTTGGTAAATATAGAGGTGGTCCAGCAAAAGCATCAGTTGTAGCATCAGGATTTACTGGAATTATTTCAGGTTCATCAATTGCAAATACTGTTACAACAGGAACATTTACAATTCCATTAATGAAAAAAGCTGGATTTAGGCCTGAACAAGCAGGTGCTGTTGAAGTTGCAGCCTCAACAAACGGTCAATTAATGCCACCAGTTATGGGAGCTGCTGCGTTTATTATTGCAGAATTCTTAGGTATGGCATATACAGATGTAATCGTTGCTGCATTTATTCCAGCATTTGTTTCATATTTTGCTTTATTTTATATTGTTCACTTAGAAGCACTTAAATTAGGTCTTAAGGGAATGAATGATGAAGATTTACCACCAAAATGGAAAACATTTATAACTGGTATTCACTATTTAGTTCCTATATTATTCTTAATGTATACACTAATGGTTTTAAGAGAATCAGCTGCAAGTGCTGCATTTAATGCAATTATGTTATTAATGTTATTAATGGTTGTACAACATCCATTTAGAGCTATTTTAGCAAAAGAAAAACTTACAAGAGATATTTACCTAAGTGGATTTGTTGATATTTTAGCGGGTATGATTTCAGGTGCAAAAAACATGATTCCTATTGCAATTGCAACTGCATTAGCAGGTATTGTAGTTGGTTCTATTACATTAACAGGTTTAGGTCAAGTTTTAGTTGAAGTTATTGAAACAATTTCAGGTGGAAATATTTTCGTTATTCTAATTTTAGCAGCAGTAGTTTCATTAATTCTAGGAATGGGATTACCAACAACTGCAAACTATATTGTAATGGCATCATTAACAGCACCAGTAATACTTATTCTTGCAGCAGATAATGGATACTTAATTCCAGCAATTGCAGCTCACTTATTTGTATTCTATTTTGGTATCTTAGCTGATGATACACCTCCTGTTGGACTTGCAGCATATGCAGCAGCAGGAATAGCAAAAGCAGATCCAATTAAAACAGGTATCCAAGGATTTAAATATGATATTAGAACAGCAATTTTACCTTTTATGTTCTTCTTTAATCCAGAATTACTTTTAATATCAGGTGTAGATGCTTTAAATCCAGCAGATCCAAAAGGATGGATTTGGATTACAAATCCATTAGAAATTCTAGTAATATTTACAACTGCATTTATAGGTATGATTGCATTTGCATGTTTTACGCAAGGTTACTTTATTGCTAAAACAAAAATTATTGAAAGATTTATGTTCTTACCAATTTTACCTTTTATGTTTTTACCAAAAATCATGGAAGCACAGTTAAATTTACCAAGTCATTATCTTTCATACTTAATAGGTATTGCAATCTTTGCAGTATTATATTTTGTTCAAAAACCAAGAATGGAAAAAAACTAAAAAAGAATAAGAGAAAATCTCTTATTCTTTTTTAACTATCTAATATTTAAACTATTTTTTATCTCCAATACACACTAATAAAAACAATCTAAATTAAGCATTTAAATCAAGTAAATTATAAAGCTATATATTAAATAGAAAGCTCTAAATTACAAATCGTAAGAAAAATCTATAAGCTACAATAAATAAAGCCATTAGAGTAATGTATAAGCTAATAAAGTAAATGAATAAACAAGGAAATCATTGTTAAGTGCAAAATAAAATACACAAGCTAATAAGACCTATAAAACGATAAAACCAAATAGGCAATAAAGGTATAAGTAAATAACAAAG
>NZ_JBGUES010000038.1:0-16205 GCF_041821165.1 Poseidonibacter sp.
AAATAGTTCTGGTGGAGGAAAGGGATTAATTATCGTTTTAATTGGATTAGTTCTAGTTTTGATACTTGCAGTTGCAGGTGGAGCGTATTTTTTATATTCACAAGGTATTTTAACACCTAAAGATGGTGCAACAACTGAACAAGAACAAAAAGTTGTAAAAGAAGAAGCTGGTGATTCATCTGAAACTTATAAAGCTGAAGTAAATGATTTAGTTTTAAATATTACTAATGCTAAAGGAAGAGAAAAACTAATGAAGTTATCTTTTTCATTAAAAAGTGTAGAACCAACAATTGCTGCTTTAGTTGAAAAATATAATGCAGAAATTATTGATATTGTAATTAGACAAATTAGTGCTAGAAGTTCTGAAGAGTTATTAACAGTTGGTGGAAAAGCTTTACTTAAAGAAGAGTTATTAGAAGAAATAAATTTAGTAATGAATGAAATGACAGCTAATAATGAAGATGTAAAAAGTAATAATATTAAAAATATCTTATTTACAGCATTTGTAATTAAATAGTCATGATTGTATCTGTAAAAAGAAATAGAAAACAAAAAATAATAAAAATAGCATCATTAGTTGCTGTTGTTATTATGTTTATTGCATATTATTTTCATATGGAAAATGAGTTTAAATTACAGCAAGAAAAAGAGTTACAGTTAAAAAAAGCAGAAAAACTAAAAATTGAAACTAAGCTAAAAAAGAAAAAAGAGTTAGAACGTACACTTTTATCTGAAATTGAAAAGACAGTTGATTTAATTGGTCAAAAATATATAAACCATATTAAAATTGTAGAAGATAAAATTGTGATTATATGTGAACCTAATACAAATTTAGAAGCATTAATGATTAGATATGGCTCTATGGCTTTAGTAAAAGAGTCATTAAAAGAGACAATAATTGCTATTGATTTAAAATATATTGTAGAGAGTAGAATAAATGAAAAGTAGTATTTTTCTATTAATTATTTCTACTTTATTTATAGGTTGTACAAATTCAAAAGTTGATATGACTTTTAAAAAACCAAAAATTCAAATTCCTAAAAAACAACCTCAAGCAAAAAAGAATAAAGGTTCATTATATTCAATGCAAGGTGCTTCTTTATTTGCTGATAAAAAAGATTTACAAATTGGTGATATTATTTTAATTAATATAAAAGAAGATGTTCAATCAAATTCTAGTAATAAAAGAGAATTATCAAGCACAAGAGCAAATAGTTTAGGTGGTGGACTTTTAGCAGGAACTGATGCAAATGTTTTAGGTGCAACTACAGCTGGAATTGCGGATAAATTTAATCGTAATTTAGGTGTTGGCTTTAGCACAAATAGTTCAACATCAGATAAAGGTTCTACAAAAACACAATTTGATGAAACATTTGAAACAAGTATTTCTGCAATTATAGAAGAGATTTATCAAAATGGAAATTATTATATAAAAGGTTCAAAAGAACTTCTTATAGATGGACAAAAACAAGAAATAATTGTTGCAGGTGTTATAAGACCGTATGATATTACTTCAGATAATTCTATTGACTCAACACAAATTGCAAATTTAAAAGTATTATATAATAGAGAAGGCGAAGAAACGGATGTTTTAGATACGCCATGGGGAATAAAATTGCTAAGAAAGATTTGGCCATTTTAATCTAAATTTAAGAATTGTAATGTGATAATTAGAAATCTAATATAAAGGAGTATTCATGCTAAATTCATTACATGTGTCACAATCTGGTTTAAATGCAGCAAAAACTCAAGTTGAAAATGTATCAAATAATATAGCTAATGAGAATACTCCTGGATATAAAAAAAGAGTAGTTGACGTTACAGAAAATGCACAACTTGATTCAAGTGTTACAGGAAGTGGAGTTTCTGCAAATAGTACATATAGAATTATTTCAGAGTTTATGAATAATAATATATTAAATGAAAATTCAAAACTAGAACACTATGACAAATTATCTACAACACTAGAGAGTATTGAAACTATTTTTACAGAAACTGATAATAGTGGATTATCTGCTGATTTAAATAGATATTTTCAAGCAATCGAAGATTTAAGATCAAATCCAAATTCAGAAGTTTTTAAAACAAATGCTAAAAATCAAGGAACGATTTTAGTAAACTCTTTAAAAAATATTTATGAGGGTATTGAAACTGTAGAAAGATTAGAAAGAAATGACTTAGAAAACAATGTTGACAATGTTAATAATATTCTTAAAGAAATTGGTAATATTAATGATAAGATGTCAAGATATAGTGGTATGTCAAATGACTTACTTGATAAAAGAGATCGTTTAGAAAAAGAACTATCTGAGTATGTGAAAATAGATGTAAAAGTTGAAAATGGTATCTATCAATTAAAAATTGCAGGTGAAATTGCAATTGGCCAAAATGTTAATGTTAGAGAAGTAAAAGTATCAGAAGATTTAACAAGCCAAAAAGACAAATTCACACTTACAGATTCAAATAATAATTTCGTAGATTCAATTAAAAATATTCAAGACCCAAGCACTGGAGTTATAACTCCTAGAGCATTGGATAATGAAGATAAAGTTACATATAAATTAGAAAATGGAATGGAAGTTTCTGTAACTATTGGTGAAGTTGTAAAAGATAGTTTAGGTAATAATGTTGATTTAAATGGTGATGGTGATAATACAAATGATACTGTAACAAGTGCAAATGTAACAAGAGCACTTGTTTATAAAATAAATAGTGATTCAAGTATGTCTTCAATGGTTCAAGCTTATAATGGAGATTATGCTACTGATTCAAATGGTAATAAACTTACTAACGATACACAAGATAATTATTTAGTTATTGAAGCAAAAATACCAGGAACTGATGGTAAATTTGATGGAAGAATAAGTATTGTTGAGCAAACAGATGCAACAGATCCTTCTACAATTACAAGCAGAGAATCTATTGAAATTACAGAAGAAGATAGTAAAGAAGCTGTTGATAGAGTTTTTATTTCTTTATTTGATAAAGAGCTTTTTTTAAGTACTGGGGCTTTAAAAGCTCAAACAGATAATTTGACTTCTGATTCTTATAATAATAAGATACAAGGATATAAAGATAAACTTGATAACTTAGCAAAATCACTAAGTGATTTAACAGATAGTTATATTAAAACAGGAATTGATGAGTATGTTTATGGTGATAAAGCAACAGACTCAACTTTAGGTTCTGAGTCAATATTAAATCTTTTTTCAGGAAATAGTGTAGAAACATTGGTATTTAATGCTAATAATGTAAATGATTTAGATCAAAGAGATTTAGATTATTTAGGAACTTTACAATGGAAAAAAGATATTCCTTTTGGAGAAGATCAAAAAGAGAGTAGTTTCTTGGAGTTTTTCCAAGAGATAAAAGTTAATGTTTCAGAAGATAAAGAAAATAATGATTTTTTATTAAAAACTCAAAAAGATATAATTAATTCACTTGAAAATACTTATGACCAAATAACAAAAGTTGATAAAGATGAAGAGATGTTAAATTTAGTAAAGTTTCAATCAGCATATACTGCTAATGCAAAGATTGTAACTACAATTGATGAAATGATACAAGTATTACTTGGATTAAAAAGATAAATAGGAGGATACGATGGCTGAAGGTGTATTAGGAATGGGTTCTGGACAAGCGTCTGCTTTAAATTCTGAATTAATTGATAAGTTAAAAGCGGCAGAAAGAAAAGCCAGAGTTGAACCTATTGAAAAAAATATAGAAAATATTGAACTAGAAAAAGAGGTTATGGTTAATATTAATCTAAAAGTTTCTGAACTTTTAGATTCTATTAAACCATTTGATTTATTTATTTCAGGTGGAGGTACTGCTTTTGATCAAAAAGCTGCTACAACATCAGGAGATAGTGTAGTTTTTGATGCAGTAGATGTTGCAAATTTAAACAAAGGTATTACATCTGTTAATGTTACACAATTATCTCAAAAAGATGTTTATCAATCAAATACAGTAACAAGTGCACAAAAAGATACGTTAGGAGATATTGGTACATTAACTATTAGTGTTAATGGTACATCACATGATTTTAATACTGCTGATTATGCAACTTATGATGAATTAAAAGATGCAATAAATGTTACAGCTGGAATAAATGCTTCTTTTGATCAAGTTGGTACAGATTCATTTAGATTAATTTTAAAAAGTGAAGAATCAGGACTTGATAATGCATTAACAATTTCTGGAACTGCAAGTCAAGCTTTAGGATTTACAACTGATGGGACTACTGTAAATAATACAAACCATATTTTAACAGCACAAAATATGAATGCTACTATTGATGGTGTTGATTATGATGTTTCAACAAATAGTATTGAAATTGACGGTTTAAAAATTACTGCTAATAAACTTGGAGAATCAAGTATTAATATTACAGATGACAAATCACAAGTTACACTACAAATGCAATCATTTGTAGATAAATACAATGAATTAGTTACTATGATTGATGATGAAGTCTATAATGGAGATTCAGCGGTTGGTGATAAATCAGCATTGAGAAATATTTTAGATCAATTAAAAGATAAGTTATTTGGTGAATATGGAACAAATGACGATAAGTCTGTATTTAATTACGGATTAGATTTAGATAAGTCAGGTAAAATATCATTAGATGTAACAAAATTTAATAGTGCTGTAGAAAATAATCTTTCAGATTTAAAAGACTTACTAGTTGGAAGTGCAGAAAAAGAAGGTTTAGGAACACAGTTAAAATCTGTAATTGATGAAATGAAGTTCTCTGATGGTATATTAAGTATTTATGATGATAATATAGATAAAAGAGAAGAAACTCTAACAAAAGACAAAGAAAAAGCAGAAGAATCATTAAAAAGTAAGTATCAAGAACTTGCTGCACAGTTTGCAGCTTATGGTTCAATAATTAATAGTTTTGAATCATCTTTTAGTGGATTAAAGATGATGATTGCAGAATCAACTTCAAGTTAAAACTATTCATAAAAAAAGAAAAAATTAGTAATAATAATTTTTTCTTTTTGACTTAATTAAGCTAAGCTATACTATACTACTGTTTATATAAATTTGTAACGGAGATAATTTATGGGATTAGAAATATATAATCAACAAAGTGCGGTATCAGATGATCCGTATGCTCTAATATTAAAATTATACGAGGGTATTATCAAATTCCTTTCTTTTGTAAAAAGTGCAATGGAAGAAGGAAATATTGAAGCAAAATTTACTTATATTAATAAAGTAATTGCTATTTTTGATGAACTTAGAAACGTACTTGATTTTGATGGTGGAGATGTTGCATATTACTTAGATGGATTATATCTTTATCAAATTGAAACTTTATTCTCTTCTGGAATTGATGACAATATAAATGCAGTAAATCAGGTTATGAAAGTTACTCAAGGATTAATTGAAGCATGGAAAGAAGAAACAGGTCTTTAAAAGCCTTAAGCGAATTAATTTATATTGATTCACTTGACTCATTTGAAAAAGGTGATGCTTTAGTAAAATGGGGTCAAGAATATTTAAAAGATGATATAAAAGAATCTTTTGATTTAGAAATTGATGACCTTTGTAAGCTTGATGAATTATTTTTCAAAAATATTAACTTTTTAAAAAAACAAAGAGAAGTTGCTAGAAAAGAGATTATCAAAGTTGAAAAAGTAAAAAAATTTTTAGATAATTAAGTCTTTTAATTCAATGTTTTTTTCAAAAATATAAGCTCTTATATTTTTAGGAATCTTTTTTATTCTACATAATTCTTTAAACTCTTTTGTCATATCTTTACTTGATATAGGTGCAATCCAAATAAAATTATCAGAAATACTAATTGCTATTTTATGTGAAACTACAAGCTCTTTTTGCTTTAATATTTCATCTCTTTGAGCTTTTGAAAGTAAAATACCTCTTTTTTTTAGTGATAAATCAATTACTCTTATATTTAAATTATTATCTGTAATATTTTGAAAAATTTCTAATTCTTTGATTTTTAAAATAGCTTCAGCTTTCATATTTAATGATACTAAATCATTACCTAAATATCTAAAAGAATTAATAATCCCTTTTTCGTATTCATTTAAAAATTTATCACTATAATTATGCCTAAAATAATTTCTTGTATATTTTTCATCATAGTTTGATTTATCAACAAAATATTTATAACTGTATTTTTTTAAATAAGCTTCTAAATCATCTTTTTTTGTTTCTAAAAGTGGCTTAAAAATAAAATAGTTTTCTTTCTCTTCAACTTCATTAAATCCAATTAACTCAAGTAACCCTGCACCTTTACTTAATTGCATTAAAAACCATTCTAGTTTATCATTTAGTTGATGTGCTGTGATTAAAGATTCATATTCATATTCAGATACTAATTCTTCAAAAAATTTATATCTAATATCTCTAGCAGTTTTTTCAAAGTTTGATTTTGATTCAATTAAAACTTCTTTATAAAAAATCTCTTTTCCATATAAAGAAGCTAGTTCTATTGCATAGTTTAGTTCTTCAGCAGATTGTCTTCTTACATTATAATTAACTATTGCTATATCAAAAGGAATATTACTTTCAACTAATAAAAAAAACAATGCTGTTGAGTCAATTCCTGCTGAAAATGCCAATAAGTTTTTTGTTTCTTTTATTTTTGTAAAATCTAGTCTCAAAATAATAAATCCTTTTAATATTAATTTAACTACTTAATTACAGTTGCTAGTAATTTATCTCCAACTAATTCAGTAATCTTTACAGTATAAATTTTCCCAAACTCTAATTGTTGTGGATTGTTTTCATCATATAGTTCATTATCATTAATGTAAATTTCCCCATCAATATCAGGTGCCCACATGATTTTTCTTGCACTTAATAAGTATTCATGTTCTTCACTTTCACCATCAATATAAACTTCAAAAGTTTTACCAACTTCTTTTTCTAAAGATTCTTGAGTTGTTTGTGCAATTATCTCACCAATTTCATCTGCTCTTTCATCTATAATCTCTTGTTCTATTAAGCTATCAGAATTAGCTGCTGCTGTACCTTCTTCTGTTGAATAAGAGAATACATTTGCTCTATCAAACTTATACTCTTCAATATACTTACATAATGCTTCATGGTCTTCTTGTGTTTCGCCTGGATGACCTGCTATAAATGTAGTTCTAACAAAAGCATTTGGTTTTGATTTCATATGATCCATTAATTCAATTAATTTTTCAACACCTTTTCCTCTTTTCATGATTTTTAACATTGAAGGAGTTATGTGTTGTAATGGCATATCAAAATAGTTTTGGAAAATTTTTGAATCAGCAATTTTATCAATTAAAGCTAATGTTGTAGTTGATGGGTAAAGATATAAAATTCTAGCTGTTAGAATTCCTTTTATTTTATCAACTTCAGTAATTAATTGTTCTAAACCATCTTTATGACCTAAATCTCTTAAAAATGATGAAGAGTCTTGTGATACAAAAGAAAAATCAGTATAACCTTTTGATACTAAAGATTTAACTTCTTTTACAAGTGATTCTAATGTTCTAGAATGTAATTTTCCTTTAAATGAAGGAATTGCACAGAATGAACAAGATTGGTTACAACCTTCGCTTAATTTGATATAAGCATGGTATGAAGAACCAGTTATTACTCTTTCATTTATATCTGATGCTAAGAATACTTCATTTGTAAATGCACTTCTTTTTTCATTTACTAGTTCATCAATTTTATCATAATCACCAACACCTGTAAAAATATCTACTTCAGGTATCTCTTTTTGTAATTCTTCTTGATATCTTTGCGTAAGACAACCTGCAACTACTAATACAGATTCTTCTTTTCTTTGTTCATGTAAATCTAAAATAGTGTTGATACTTTCTTCTTTTGCACTATCAATAAATCCACAAGTATTTACAATTAATACATCAGCACTTGTTGCATCATCTGTTATTTTATATTCTTTTAATTTACCTAGCATAATTTCTGAATCAACTAGATTCTTAGTACAACCAAGAGATACTAGATGTAAAGATTTTGTAGGGTTTTGAGTTGTAAATTTCATATAAAGTTATTACCTTAGTTTTTTTGCAATTTTATCATAAACTTAATAAGAGATTATATAAACCTTTTATTAAGTATTAAAGTTGTTCTTTTTTTAAAACTTATAAGCTAAGCTAACAATTGCAAAAGAGGTTTTTGAATCATAAAAACTTTCATTAGTATCTTTTTTTTCTAATCCCATTTTTAAACTAATATAAGTATTTTGGTATTTAAATGGCTCATTGTATTTTAAAATTGTTTTTATTCCATATATATTTTCATTTATTGATTTATTAAATACTGGATTGATATCATCAAAATCTTTTTTTGCAATATTTGTTAGTACTGTTAATTCTAAATTTTCATTAATAATACTTGATAGACCTAATTCAAAATTTATCTCATTGTATGCACTAGCTTTTCCTTTTGCTTTATAATTTTCAAAAGAAATATTATTGATATAAGCAATAGGTTTTTGTAATAAAGATGAATAAAAGATATTATTTAAAGCTAAAATATTTCTAATACCATCTCTTTTTAATTGTGTTTGGACACTATCTTTATCATAAGACTTTTCACTTATTTCATATTTTAAAACAGATTTATAGTCTTTATTTGACAATAGTGTATAAGCTAAATATGCACCAAACTCTTTTGTTTTTGTTTCTTCTTTATTAGTATTTGTAATAAATGGATTTTCCCACTCTTCATTTAGTAAATCTAATTTTAATCCCATATCAAACTCTCCCAAATTAGAGGAAAACTTGTTACCAATATTCAAATCTTTTGCAATTGATTTTAAATATAAGTTATGTGAGTGTGTTAAATTTTTTGAATAATAAAATTCAAAATAGGGAAGTGTTTTATCTTCATTTGAAGTGTAATCAAAACTAGAAATATTCTTTTTTTGTAATGTTGAGAAGTTGTTATTTGTTTTTATTGAAATTGTTCCAATTTCGAAATAGTTTTCTTGTGTTGCAAAAGCAGATGAGATAAGTGCACTTGATAATAATAATTTTTTCATTTAAATCCTTTTATAAAAAAAGATTATAAATAAAAAAAGTGTCAATGCAGTGTTGATATAAAGAGGAATAAGATTTTCTCTTATTCCTAGGTTTGATTTATTTAGCTTTAATACCTTCAACTTCGATATCAAGTTTAACTATTTCACCAACAGCAACTCCACCAGTTTCTAGTACTTTATTCCAAGTAATGCCAAAATCTTTTCTATTGATTTTTCCAGATAGTGCAAATGCTGCTCTTTCATTTCCCCAAGGATCTTTTACTGTTCCACCATTTTCAAGTTCAAGTTTGATATTTTTTGTAATACCTTTTAATGTAATATCTCCATATGCATATTCACCATCAATTTTTGTTAATTTAAAATTGATTTTTGGGAATTTCTTTGCTGAAAATAGTTCATCTTCTTTTAAGTGTGTGTCTCTTTTTTCATTAGCAGTATTAATTGATTCTACATTAATTTCACCACTTAATGATGTTAATGTATTTGTTTTTTCATCATATTCAAAAGTACCTGTAAATTCATCAAAAGAACCTGATACATTTGAAATCATCATATGCTTAACTTTGAATCCCATATTTGAATGACTTTTATCTACATTATACGTTCCTGCAAATAATGAGGATACTAATAAAGCACTTGCTAAAGTTAGTTTTTTTATATTCATATTTTATCCTTGAAGTAAAATTGTTAATAATGAAGATAACATATAAGAACTTAAATAAGTATAATTAAATTATAAATATAATTCTTTTATTTAAACCCAAATATTATCTAATAATCTTGTATTTCCAAATCTTGCCACAACTAGAATAATTGAATTTTTTAATTCAATATTTTCTATTTCATTAAAATCTCTATCAACAATAGCAATATACTCTACATCAAGAGTACTCATCACATCATTCATTCTTTGTTTTAGTACATTTGAATTTAATTCATTTTTTCCAATTAATGAGGCTGCTGTATATAAAGATTTACAAATAAGTAAAGAATCTTTCCTTTGTACTTCATTTAAATAAACATTTCTTGAACTCATCGCAAGTCCATCAGCTTCTCTTATTATTTCACATGGAATTATATTTATTGGTAAAAATAAATTTCTAACCATTTGAGTTATAAGAGAAAGTTGCTGTGCATCTTTTTTACCAAAATATGCATTCGTTGGTTGAGTTAATCCAAATAGTTTTAAAACAATTTGTAATACACCATCAAAATGTCCAGGTCTTGTTCTTCCTTCTAAAATATAGCTTTTATTTGGAGCTTTTATTAAAACTTCTTCACTTGTGTACATTGTTGAAATTTCAGGCATAAAAACATAATCAACCTTACACATTTCACAGATTCTTTTGTCTGCTTCATCTTTTCTAGGATATGCATCTAAATCTTCTGTTGGCAAAAATTGTGTTGGATTTACAAAAATTGAAACGATTACAATATCGTTTTCATTTCTTGCTTGTTTTATTAACGAAATATGACCATCATGTAGAGCTCCCATAGTTGGAACAAAACCTACTGTTGATGTTATACTTTTTCTTACATTTTGTAGTTCTTCAATAGTTTTTAATACTTTCAAATTGCATCCTTAAATTAAAGACGAGATTATATCAAACTTGACTTTGTTTTTGCCTATTTTTATTTATTATTATAATTAGGATTTAATTTTAGTAAAACTAAATCAGCAATCATATTTCCAATTAAAGTTAAAAATGCACCAATTATTAGTATTCCCATAATTACTGGATAATCATGACTTAAAGCACTTTGGAAAAATAATAAACCCATTCCATCAATAGAAAATATTGTCTCTAAAATAACAGAACCACCAATAATTCCAGGTAGTGATAATCCAAGTAGCGTAATTACAGGAGGATAAAGATTTGGTAAAATATAGTGTCTAAGTATTTGTGAATTATTTAAACCTCTTGCACGAGCGAAGAAAATATAATCAGATTTTAATATCTCAATTGTAAGTGAACGAATATATAAAGTAAGACTTCCAATTCCACCAAAAACAATAATAAAAATAGGTAAAATCAAATGCCATGCATAATCTAAATAGTATTCTAAACTACCATCATCACTCATTGAGTGTAATCCTGCAATTGGTAAAATCTCAAAATTTATAGCAAAAACTAATACACAAAGTAGGGCTAAATAAAAACTAGGCATTGAAAAACTAAGTAGTGATAATTGTCCTGTAAATTTATCAAAAAAACTATTTTTATTTAAAGCAGATTTTATTCCTAAATATAAAGATAAAACAAATATAAAAACCATAGATGTAATATTTATAATAAGAGTAATAGGCATTCTACTAATTATTTCATCTTTTACCATTACACCACTTGCAAAAGAAATTCCAAAATCAAGTTGAACAATAGCCGTAATCCATGAAAAAAACTGGACATACAAAGGTTTATCCAAACCATATACAGCTTTTAATTGTGCTATTGATTCTTCTGTAATATTAGGATTTAATTCACCACTTGCAAAAAAAGAGTTTGGAGCTGCATTTATTGCTATAAAAGATATAAGACTTATAATAAATAGCATGATGGCAAGATAGGTTAATTTATTTAATAGTAATTTCATAGAATGATTATACAGAAGATAGGTTTAATATCAATATATGATTATTATTTTTAATCTTGAATAAATAAGTTTTAAGCTTTTTGTAATCATAGCACTTAATAAGATATAATAATACCCTTATAACAATTATTAAAACAATAGGCTTAAAATGATAGGTATAGATATAGCATCAGTAAATAGAATAAAAAGAATGTATGAAAAATTTGGAATAAAGGCTTATGAAAAGTTTTTAAGTCAAGAAGAAATAGAATTAATCAAAAAACCAGAAACAGCAGCTGGTTTTTGGGCAGCAAAAGAAGCAGCTAGTAAGGCTCTTGGTACTGGTATTGGTGCATCTTGTGCCTTTCATGATATAAAAATATCAAAAACAAAACTAGGTGCTCCAAAGTTAAAATATAAGAAAAAAATCAGAAAAAAGTTTAATATTAAAAAATCACATATTTCAATAACACATGACGAAGGATTTGCAATAGCTGTGGTAACTTTAGAAAAATAAGGAAATAGAATGAATTTTTTGAAAAAAAACTGTTCCAATATGTCAGAATTGGAAATAAATATACGGTGGATAGCTAGTATAGTATTTGCAATTTTAGCATGTGTAACACCATATTGGTATCTATTTTTTGCTACTGCACTTTTGATGTATCAAAATTTAATAAAAAACTGTTTCCTTTATTCTGCACTTGGACTTCGTAGTGAACTTAAAAAGAGAAATGAATATTTACAAGCTTTACCAAATAAAAATCCAGAACCAATTATGGTTATAAATCATGATGCACAAATAGAGTATAGAAATCAACCTGCAAAAGATATTTTTTCAAATAATAATACTTTTGAATTTTTAAATAACAAAGAGTTTTTAAATCAAGTGATTTTAAATGAAGATACAAAACAAATAGAGCATAAATTTAGTGAAGATAAAATCTATACTTTTGTTTTAAAAGGTGTACGTAAATTAAATGCAATTATGGTTTATGGTACTGATATTACAAATATTATAAAAGCAGAACAAGAGATTATAAATACACAAAAAGATATTGTTTATACTATGGGTGCTATTGGAGAATCAAGAAGTAATGAAACGGGTAATCATGTAAAAAGAGTTGCTATTTATTCAGAAATCCTTGCTTTAAGATATGGATTATCAAAAGAAGAAGCTAGTTTATTAAAATTAGCTTCTCCTATGCATGATATTGGAAAAGTTGGTATTAAAGATAAAATTCTAAATAAACCAGGAAAACTAACAGATGATGAATTTAAAATTATGAAAACCCATTCTACATTGGGTTATAATATGCTTAAAAATTCTGATAAAGAGATTTTAAAAGCAGCAGCAATTGTTGCACATCAACATCATGAAAAATGGGATGGAAGTGGTTATCCTAAAAAGCTTAAAGGTGAAGATATCCATATCTTTGGAAGAATTACAGCTATTGCTGATGTATTTGATGCTTTAGGTAGTCAAAGAGTTTACAAAGAAGCTTGGCCTCTTGAAGATATTTTCGAATTATTTAAAAAAGAAAAGGGTAAACATTTTGACCCAAAACTTGTAGATTTATTTTTTGAAAACTTTGATGAAATAAATGAAGTAAGATTAAAATATGTTGATAATGTAAAAAAGAAAAGTAATTAGATTTACTTTCCTCTTTTTGCTAAATATCTCTCTAAAATAATCTTAGCAGCAATAGAATCAACTCTTCCATCTCTTTTATATTTAATATCGCCTTTTATTAAATTCTCTGCTTCAATAGAACTCATATTTTCTTCACAAAGTTCATAAGGAATTTTTAAATCTAAAAGATTAATAAAGTGATTAATTCTTTTTTGCATATCTTCACTAGAGCTTGGATATCCAACTATTAGTTTTTCTATTTCCCACTCTTTTAAAAATGTATTTACATCATTTGAAGCTTGATTTCTATTTTTTCTTAAAATAGCACTTTGAGGTGTTACAATATCTGAGGTAAGACAAATAGCAATACCAATTCTTTTAAGTCCTACATCAATACAAGCTAATTTCAAGAAATAACCTCATTTGCAACATCAAATCTATTTGCTGTCATTAAGTGAATTTTAGGATGAAATTTTCTAATTTCTTTATATAAGTCAGTACTTAATTGCATACCTACTTTATACTCTTCATCTTCTGATATTTTATGTGCAGCTTCTAGTTTATCTATCCAAAGTTGAGGAACATGAATACCTGGAACTTGTGCTGATAAAAATAGTGCAGTTCTAAGTTTAGTAATAGGAAATAATCCAAAAATTAATTGTGCTTTCTTTTTATCACCAGAAACGTCAGCTTTTGCTTTATCAAATGTTTCAAGTAGTTTTTTTGCATTTTCAATATCAAATACAGGCTGTGAAATAATTCCTAAAGAACCATTTTGAACTTTTTGATGCATTTTTCTTTCTAAACTTGAAAAGTTTTTTGCATAAGAGTTTACAACAGAAAATGGATAAATTTGTTTAGGTTCAATCTTAAAAGGTCGACCTGCAAAGTCCATACCATAGTTAAATGATTTAATAATTTTTAAAAGCATAAGTGAATTAGCTTCAAATACACCTTTTGAATGTGGTTGGTCACTCATTTTTGCAGGATCACCTGTAAGTGCTAAAATAGCTCTAACATCAAATTCATTTGCTCCTAATAAATCAGCTTGTAATGCAATTTTATTTCTATCTCTCATAGTCATTGTTGCAATTACTGGTTTTGCAAATTCATTTTGTAATTTTAATGATGCAAATAGTGCATTATATTTAAGTTTTGCAAGTGGATTATCTGTACATGAGAATCCATCAACTTTATCTTGTAGCTTAAATTTTTTAATTCTCTCAATAATATTATGCATTGTAGGTTCATGCTGAGGAGTTGTTTCTAAAGTTAAAAAATAATCTTCTTGTAATTTCTGTAATAGTGTTTCAAACATAGTGGAAAACATTCCTTTAGTATAATTTAGATAATATTATACACTTTAAACAATAAAACTAGGGAAAATTAATGAAATTAGCTGTTTTTGATTTTGATTCAACACTTATGGATGGAGAGACTATTGACTTTTTAGCAAAGCCTCTTGGACTTGAAGAAAAGGTTGCTTCTATTACTGAAAAAGCAATGGCGGGAGAGCTAGATTTTTTTGAATCTTTAATAGAAAGAGTATCTTTACTTAAAGGTCTACCTTATTCTAAAGCTGTTGAAATTTGTAAAGATTTACCGTTGATGCCAGGTGCTTATGAGTTAGTTGCTGAACTGAAAAAAAGAGATTACAAAGTTGTATGTTTTTCAGGTGGATTTAGAATAGGAACTTCTCCTGCTAAAGAAAAACTATGTTTAGATGCCGATTTCTCAAATGTTTTACATGAAAGAGAAGGTATTTTAACAGGTCTTGTTGGTGGAGATATGATGTTTGGTTATTCAAAAGGTGATATGATTCAAAGACTTCAAAATATACTTGGAATTACGAGAGAAAATACATTAGTATGTGGAGATGGTGCAAATGATTTATCTATGTTTGCTCATGCAGATACAAGAATTGCATTTTGTGCAAGAGATGTATTAAAAAAAGAAGCAAATATAATTATTGATGAAAAAGATTTAACAAAAATTTTAGAAAAAATATAAGGAAATTATAGATGAGTTTAAAAGAAGAAATTAATTACTCTTTATGGTGTGATTTTATAGAAAGAGATTTTTTAGAAAATAGATTTCAAGAGATTATAAAAGAAGAAATTATTCAAGGTGCTACATCAAACCCTGCTATTTTTGAATCATCAATTTCAAACTCTGTTGCTTATAAACAACAACTTGATATGTTACAAGCAAATAATGCAAAAACAATTTATGAAGAATTAGCATTAACAGATATTAAAAGAGCAGCAGCACTTTTAGATGATTTACATCTTAATAATTCTGATGATGGATTTATTTCTATTGAAGTTGACCCTTCTTTATGTGATGATGCACAAGGTACAATTGATGAAGGTATTAGACTTAACTCATTAATTAATGCAGAAAATGTAATGATTAAAATTCCAGCAACGCAAGCTGGATATATTGCAATGAGAGAGTTAACATCAAAAGGAATTAATGTAAATGCAACATTAATCTTTTCACCAGAACAAGCTATCAAATGTACTCAAGCATTAAATGAAGGAATAAAAGAATCAAATAAAGATATCAAAGCTGTTGTATCTATTTTTGTATCAAGATTTGATAGATTAACTGACAAAGAGTTTTCTTTAAAAGGATTATTACCATCTAAGCTTGGTATTGTAAATGCAACTAAATGTTATCATGAAATTAATAAATTCAAAAACTCAAATATTAGAACTTTATTTGCAAGTACAGGTGTAAAAGGTGATGATTTAGCTCCTAGTTATTATGTAGATAATTTAATTTTTCCAAACTCTGTAAATACAGCACCACTTGCTACAATTGAAGATTGGGTTCAAGATGGAGCAAAATATGAAAGTGAAATTATGTCAGAAAATGATTGTGATGAGTATTTTGAAGAGTTAAAAGCAAAAGGTATTGATATGGATAAAATCTATAACAAACTTTTAACAGATGGACTTGAGTCATTTAAAG